>QGUT01000164.1 GCA_003242255.1 Bacillota bacterium | reverse complement strand
GAGCAGGGCGTGGAAATAAGAAAAGTTGAGAAAATTAAAAATGAAGTGGGAATAGTGCCCTTCGATTTATCTCCATACGCTACCAATTCTGATTCGTATTTAAAGCAGAACAATTTCAGAGAAGAAGGGTCTCAAAGAAGCGCATACCAAAAGGCCATAGAACTGAGCGAATATTTTGGCAGCTTAAAGGAACTTCAGGAACTGCTGGAATACTTCAAATTCGGAAAAAGGAAGGACCTTTATGAGTTGAAGAAAAAGTACGGAGATCTGGAAAATATTTTGGATAAATTGGAAAAGAACGACATACTATGCAAGAAATCCGGCCATTACTGTTTGACACAAGAAGGGGAAAATCTCATAGATTATATAAAGAAAAATAACAGGGAATTAGAGTTGATGCTTAAAAGAATGATAAAAGAACTTCCCAAAAAGGGAGAGAGATTCATAGCACCAGTCTTTAAGAATGCCAGGAATAATATCAGAAAAAGCGGTGGAATTATAAAGACGACAACTTATGATAAAAATGAATGGCTCGAAGAAATAGATATAACCGAGACGATAAAAAAGGCTTTGATCAGATCTCATATCGAGGGGCAAAATATGCTAACTATATCAGAAGAAGACCTCGTGATCGTTGAAAGATCTTTTGAAAAAGTCCAGGACATTTGTCTCATAATAGACGCCAGTGCCAGCATGGCCGGTGAAAGGCTGAGGAGTGCAAAGTTTCTGGCCAAGCACATCGTCTTGAATTCCCATAGAAGGGTCAGCGTCCTCTCTTTCCAGGAAAAAGAGGTCAGACTCTGCGTTCCTTTTACCAAAAATTTCAACGATGTGGATTTTGGAGTGAGCAGCATTATATCTTCAGGCCTTACTCCTCTTGCACTGGCTTTGGAGCAGGCCCTCTCTTACATGAGTTCTAAGAATTTGAAAAATCCGTTGATCATGCTGGTGACCGATGGAATTCCTACAGTGCCGCTTTGGAGCGCGGATCCGGTAAAGGACGCGATCGCTGCTGCTCAAAAGATAGGGAAGAAAAGAATTGATTTTTGCTGCATAGGGTTGCAGCCGAATAAAGATTGCCTCTCTAAGATAGCCGAGGCCGCCTGTGGCAGACTTTACGTCGTCGATGAACTAAATAAAGAGGTGCTGGTAAATGTCATAAGCAGCAGCGGGCAATTGGTCTGAGGAAAAAATTCATTGATATAATGTTTCGGTTGTTTTATAATTATATGTGTTTTTAGGGGATGGGGGTGTGCAATTTTTGATAGATGGAAACTACCTGTGGGAATTAAGTCCGCCGGTAATTCCATCGTATAGTGTTAAGAATCTCCACCCTGTGATTTTAAAACTTTTAAAGAGCAGGGGCATCGATAAAAAAGATGGTATAGTTCGGTTTCTAAGGGCTTCTCTGGACGACATGTACAATCCCTTTCTGCTCAAGGACATGGAGAAGGCCGTCAGGAGAATAAAAAAAGCTATTTTGAGCGGAGAGAAGATAACCGTTTACGGAGATTACGATGTGGATGGAGTTACTGGTTGTGCCCTGCTGATGCGGGCATTGCGCGAAATGGGGGGAAAGGTAGATTTTTATATCCCTTCCAGAATAGAAGAAGGATACGGCCTCAACAAAGAGGCAGTTGAAAAAATTGCTAAGACCGGCACCAAGCTGATAATTACCGTGGACAACGGCATAGCTTCACAGGAAGAAGTGATATATGCTAAAGAGTTGGGGATGGATACGGTGATCACCGATCACCACGAGCCCCACGATGATGTGCCGGAAGCAGTAGCAGTAATAAATCCGAAGCAGAAGGATTGCCCTTACCCTTTCAAGGAACTGGCCGGAGTAGGAGTGGCTCTAAAACTAATACAAGCCCTTTCCAATGGCCGCAGTGAACTCACCGTAAAATTGTTGGACCTGGCAGCTCTGGGAACGGTGGCCGATATGGTCCCACTGGTGGACGAAAATCGGATAATTGTCAAATGGGGTATGAATGTATTAAAGAACACCGATAAAAAAGGGCTCATAGCCCTGTTGAAAGAATCGCGCCTTTCGCCAAAGAGCATCGACGAAGAAAAGATAAGTTATATCTTGGCGCCCAGGCTCAATGCGGCTGGGCGGCTTTCAGAGGCGACTTTAGCCGTGCAGCTGCTGCTCGCCGATGATGAAGCAGAGGCGTATGAACTTGCCAGGGAACTGGAACTCCTCAACCGGGAGAGGCAGGCCATTGAGACGAAGATATATAACGAAGCGAAAGAATACATAAACAAAAACCTAGATTTGAATAAAGAAAAGATAATAGTGGTATCCGGCAGCGGGTGGCATCCGGGCGTCATCGGAATCGTAGCTTCAAAGCTCGTGCAGAATTTCTGTGCGCCGTGCATACTGATCTCGGAAGAGGGAGAAGAAGGGAGAGGGTCGGCTCGGAGCGTGCCGGGGTTTAATATTTTTGAGGCCTTGAAACAATTGTCAGGGATGCTGGACAGGTTCGGCGGTCACGAGCAAGCTGCCGGTTTTACCATAAAGGTGAGCGAAATCGAAAATTTCCGCCTGAAGATAAATGAACTGGCTCGAGCCGCTACGAAAGATAGCTGGAAAATGAAATTGAGAATAGATATGGAACTTTCGCCGGAAGAACTTACATTAGAATTGGCTGAACAGCTAGAGCTTCTCGCGCCATTCGGCTTCGGCAATCCCAAGCCTGTTTTTGTTTGCAGGAACATGTCCGTAGAACAAATAAAGGTTGTGGGGGAAAAAGCCAATCACTTGAGAATTCAATTAAAAAAGAAGGAAAAAGAATTCAGTGCCATCGGGTTTAACTTTGGAAATTACAAAGACGAACTGGAAATAGCTCCCCTGGTAGACGTGGCCTTTTGGCTTGAGATCGATGAGTGGGAGGGGAATAAAAAGCTGCAGCTTAATCTGAAGGACATAAAAATCCCCTTCCTTCAGGACGAGATTATGATAAAATTGGAAGAGGAATACTATGATCGGTTTTTAAATTTTATACGAGAAATGGATTTAAGGGGTGCGAAAGAAGACCTAGGCGCCCTCGACGGTGAAATAAAATTCATCAAAGTTAATAACAAGAGAAATTACGTCAAAAGCCTGATTGAATCGGGCAAAAGGACTCTCGTCAAAGTTAACACCCCTTATCAGGCATGGCGGCTCTTAGCCTATATTAACAAATTTGATGCTATGAGGACCGATTTGGGAGTCTTTTTTAGTTTGGACGACAAAAACTTGTTAGACAAAAAAAACATCATTCTAATAAGCCCGACAGCCGATTGTCACAAGGCGGTATCGGATGATATGGATGCGATTGTCTTTTACGATCCGCCTTTTGGCATAGACTTTTTCAAAGGCCACATTTTAGGCCTGCCTTCATCCAAACTTCACTTAATATTCAACAGAGAAGATCTGAGGTATAACTATTTTGTGTGCAAAAAATTGTTGCCAGAAAAAAATATTTTAGCACT
>QGUT01000025.1 GCA_003242255.1 Bacillota bacterium | reverse complement strand
TGGAATTTAGGCCGTAGGCGAAGCCATGAATCAGATGATGGGATCTTCGGCCACTTCCTTATCTACGATGTTGAAGAGGAATATCAACATCTCTCCTCCCAGACTCAAGCGGGTAAGATTCGGCGATGAGTCGATGAAGGATTATTTTAAGAAAGACGAAAAGATTGTAATTGTTTCTTTCCAAATGGAAGTAGGAGATTTAATAAAGAGTCAGATAATGTTGCTGATGTCCATCCCCTTCGCTAAAGGACTGGTAAAGGAACTGTACGAAGTATCGACGGCAGGTCCTGCCAGCAATTTGTCGGAAGCAAAACCGACTAAAGTAGAGCAAGAAGAAGAGACAGCAACAAAACAAAAACCGACTCATGCAAAGCGGGCGGACACAGTCGAAGTAAAGCCGATTGAACTGGAAGAATTCGACGATGGGGCGGCTTCAGTTAAAAAATCTTCGCTGGACCTCATAATGGATGTCCCCCTGGAAATTTCCGTCGAGCTTGGGCGTACGGTAAAGAGGATAAAAGAGATACTTGAAATTGGCCCGGGTTCTATAATTGAACTGGATAAAATGGCTGGAGAACCGGTAGATATTCTGGTCAACGGCAAGCGCATAGCGAAGGGAGAAGTAGTGGTAATTGACGAAAATTTTGGAGTGAGAATAACGGAGATATTAAATTCCAGAGATAAAATTGACTATTTACAGTAGGATGGGGAGGAATAGAAATGCCGGGAATTTTGATTGTAGATGATGCGGCTTTTATGAGGATGATGATAAAAGATATCCTCACCAAAAACGGCTTTGAGGTGGTAGGCGAAGCAGAAAACGGCGCCGTAGCTGTGGAGAAATACAAGTCTTTAAAACCTAGCTTGGTGGTGATGGACATAACGATGCCGGAAATGGATGGAATTGAGGCGGTGAGGAGGATAAAGGCAATAGACCCGGACGCGAGGATAATAATGTGCTCGGCAATGGGGCAGCAGGCCATGGTCATAGACGCTATACAGGCCGGTGCGAGGGATTTCATCGTCAAACCCTTTCAGCCCGACAGAGTGGTGGAAGCTGTCAAAAAAGCACTGTCGTGAAGAAGGTAAAAGTATGAGGCGAAAAATTTTCCTTTGCGCTTTGATCTTTTTTATCGCACTTTTTTCGTTTTTTAATACAACCAGGGTGATAGCCGACGACAGCGATTCCCCCTCGTTAGATGTGAAAAACCTCAAGGATTACAATTTCGAACAATCCGGCGGGGGAAGCGGGAGGCCCCTTCACGAAAAAAATTTTCTGGGCTTTGCGATTTATTTTGGTTCAATAGTGCTGGTGTGCCTTTTGGCGGCTTTGACCCTGAGATGGCTGGCTAGATACACCAGGCCTATCGGATCGAAGAGCAAGTATATGGAAATATTGGACGTGCTCTATTTTGATTCCAAAAACCGACTGTACATCCTGAAATCTCCGGCGGGCGTGAAACTCCTGGGGGTATCGGAAAAAGGAATCGAGCTAATAGGGGAACTTGATGAAAACACGGCCGAATTAATAGAGGAGGCCGAAAAATCGGGAAGCTACGGCAGGAATTTTGGCGTTCAACTGGAGTATTTCCTCAAGAAATTTAAAGGCCTATCCGGTACAAAAGACGGTGATGACAGATCATGAAGAAAAACATAAGGTTTTTTTGGGGCTCGCTCCTGATGGTGGGAATTATATTCGTTCCAGCCATAGCCTTTGCTGAACCCGAAACCCAAGTACCTTATTTCGATTTTATAAGAACCGCCAATACCGCTGAAGAAACGGCGCTGACTTTAGAAATTCTCGCTGCTCTGACTATATTGTCCCTGGCACCTTCCATACTCATAATGATGACCTCGTTCATCAGGGTGAGCATCGTCCTTTCGTTTGTGCGAAACAGCTTGGGCCTTCAACAGGTCCCTCCAAGCCAGGTCCTAATCGGATTGTCGCTTTTTATCACTTACTTTGTAATGGCCCCGGTCTTTGCCGACATAAACGGCAATGCCCTTCAACCTTATCTGAGGGAAGAGATTAGCTTTCAGGAAGCATTGGATAGGGCCCAGGAACCTCTGAGGGATTTCATGTTCAGGCAAACCCGGGAAAAGGATTTGGCTCTGTTTTTGCACTACGCCAAGATGCAGGACCAGGTGGAAACTTTGGAAGATGTTCCGACTTACGTGCTGATTCCTGCTTTTATCATAAGCGAATTGAAGACGGCATTTCAGATGGGGTTTATGATTTTCATTCCCTTTCTCGTCATAGACATGGTGGTGGCAAGCACGCTCATGTCAATGGGCATGTTGATGCTGCCGCCTGTGATGATTTCGCTGCCTTTTAAAATATTGCTCTTTGTGATGGTGGATGGCTGGAATCTGGTAATTGGCTCGCTTTTGTCAAGTTTTCATTGAGGTGAGGAATAAGCATGACGCAGGATACGGTGATATACCTGGCGAGGGAAGCGCTGAGCGTATTGCTGATGGTCGCGGCACCCGTTTTGGGCATCGGGATGGCAGTGGGGCTCTTGATCAGCATTTTTCAGGCGACGACTCAGATTCAGGAACAATCGCTAAACTTCGTGCCCAAAATACTGGCCATTGTGGCTGCCCTTTTATTATTCGGACCCTGGATGCTCAGCGTAATGACCAACTTCACCGAAACGCTCATTCGGGAAATCCCTTATTTTATATATTAAAGCGGCGGGGTAAAAATGGAAGCACTGGTGACCACCTTTTTGCTGGTTTTCATGAGGATTTTTGGCTTTTTTGTCATAGCACCTGTTTTCGGCCGGCGGGAATTTCCTTTTCAGGCAAGGGTAGGATTGGCGCTCTTTGTGACGGCCATAATATTTCCCGTCATGGATAAAATGGCATATCCCAATTCCGTGCTGGAGACCATTGCTTTTTTTCTTAAAGAAGCAGCCGTGGGCTTTACGATGGGTTTCGTCGTTTTTGCCATATTTTCTGCGGTATTCATAATGGGTGAAATTGTAGATTTCCAAATGGGGTTCGGCATAGTGAGCGTTTTAGACCCGCAGACCAGCACTCAGGTGCCAATTCTGGGAAATTTCTTTTACCTGTTCGTGATTCTCATATTTTTTACCATCGACGGCCATCACGTATTGTTGGACGCACTGATTAAAAGTTTCGAATTATTACCTCCGGGAGAACCGGTCATAACTGGGAATTTGCTCTTTTGTATTTTAGACAGCTTTTATGCCATGTTTGAAGCGGGGGTCAAAATGAGTTTTCCACTGATTAGCGCCACATTTCTCGCCGATTTTGCCTTGGGGATCATGGCCAGGACGGTGCCTCAAATGAACGTGTTCATAATTGGACTGCCCTTTAAAATTGTGACGGGGGTATTTTTCTTAATTATACTGCTTCCCGCCTTTGTGGCCACTTTGGATCTGCTGTTTAACGGCAGCTACGAGATGTTGGAATTGGTGCTTCAGGGGATGGCAGGAAGGCCATGAATCTACAGCTTTTTGCTGAAGAAAAGACAGAAAGGGCAACTCCACGAAGAAGGCAAAAAGCGCGAGAGCGGGGCCAGGTTTTTTCAAGCAGAGAGCTTGTCTCAGCCCTGGTGCTCTTGGCAGGGCTTATCGTAATTAAATTTTGTGGAAGTTATATCGTCGAAAATGCAGCCTCGTATTTGCAATACGTCATCGGAGAGGATCTTTTAAAAACGGATTTTTCTTTAGACGACATTTACGAAATGCTGTATTCGTCGACAATGCTTTTTATAAAACTCGTAATTCCTATAGGCATGGGAGCGGCTTTGACGGGCTTGGTGTCCAATTTAGCCCAGATCGGTTTTGTGTTCAGCCTGGAGCCCCTTTCCCCGAAGCTCGAAAGGATAAATCCCGTCGAAGGTTTCAGGAGGATATTTTCAAGAAGGGGCTTGATAGAACTTGTAAAGTCGGTAGTAAAATTGGCTCTGGTCATTTACGTATTTTACGGCACTTTAAATGAATTTAAAGATAGGGCGGTTTTAATGTTCGATATGAGCTTTGGGGAATCGGTAATATACTTTTTAAACCTGATTTTTAAAGCGGGGTTAAAAGCAGGTGCGGCATTACTTGCTTTTTCATTTTTAGATTACGCTTACCAATGGTACGAATATGAAAAGAGCCTCATGATGTCCAAAGAAGATATAAAAGAAGAATTTAAGGAAGTAGAAGGCAACCCCCAAATAAAATCCAGGATACGTCAAGTCCAACGGCAGTTAGCGAGGCGGCGAATGATCCAGGATGTGAGAAAAGCCGACGTAGTAATTACAAACCCCACCCACATAGCCGTGGCTTTGGGATACGATGCGTCAATCCACGACGCGCCCGTCGTGCTTGCGAAAGGAACGGGATTGGTGGCTGAAAAGATCAAAGATATGGCAGAAAAAGAGGACATCCCCATTGTGGAAAACAGGCCTTTAGCCCAGACACTCTATAAGACGGTGGAAGTGGGCGAAACAATCCCTGAGGATTTGTACAATGCCGTTGCAGAAATACTGGCTTACGTATATACTTTGAAAGGAAAGAGGGTGAGCGGTTGAAGTCTTACGATCTGGCAGTAGCTGTTCTGGCCGTAGTCGTCGTCGTTATGATGATCATACCACTTCCTTCGAGCTTGCTCGACATTTTGCTCACGTTCAACATCACCTTTTCCCTAATAATCCTCCTGGTGGCTATGAACGTAGAAAAACCTTTAAATTTTTCCACGTTCCCGTCCTTGCTATTGATGGCGACCCTTTTCAGGCTGGCCCTGAACGTTTCTTCTACCAGGTTGATCCTTTTAAACGGGTATGCGGGAAGGGTCATCGAAGCTTTCGGCAACTTTGTAATAAGGGGAAATGTTCTGGTCGGCTTTATCATCTTTCTCATTATAGTTGTAATCCAGTTCATAGTGATTACGCGCGGGGCCGAAAGAGTAGCCGAGGTTGCCGCCCGATTTACCCTCGACGCCATGCCCGGCAAACAGATGAGCATCGATGCGGACCTAAATTCGGGCCTTATAACGGAAGCCGAGGCCAGAGAACGGCGAATGAATATTCAAAGGGAAGCGGATTTTTACGGAGCCATGGATGGTGCCAGCAAGTTCGTCAAAGGTGATGCGATAGCCGGCATTATAATTACGATCATCAACATAATCGGAGGCCTCATCACTGGAATGGTGTTTCAGGGGATGGATGCCCTCACCGCTTTGAATCGATATGCTCTTTTGACAGTGGGAGACGGACTCGTGAGCCAGATCCCGGCGCTCCTCGTGTCTACTGCGACGGGTATCATCGTGACTAAAGCTGCCAGCGAAGGGAACCTCGGCGAGGGACTTGTAAAACAGCTCCTTTACTATCCCAAGATCCTCTTTATGGCATCTGGCGCTTTAGCCTTTTTTGCGCTGGTGCCGGGATTGCCTCACATTCCTTTTTTGATCCTGGCGGGCGTGCTCGGATATATGGGTTTTACCGTCCAGAAGATGTCGGAGGAAGAAAAGATAAAAGAGCAGGAAACGATCCACGAGAAAGAATTGGAGGAGATGCGCAAGCCCGAAAACCTGTTCTCGCTCCTCCAGGTCGACCCCATCGAAGTGGAGTTTGGCTACAACATAATTCCCCTGGCCGATGTCAATCAGGGTGGGGACCTGCTGGACAGGATTATTATGATTAGGCGGCAGTGCGCGTTGGACCTCGGCATGATAGTGCCGATGGTGCGGCTGAGGGACAACATCCAGCTAAAACCCAACGAATACGTGATTAAAATCAAAGGGGTTGAAGCGGCGAGGGGAGAACTCCGAGTAGATCACTACCTGGTGATGAATCCTACAGGCGGTCCGATTGAAGTGGAAGGTATTGAGACCCGGGAACCGGCTTTCGGTCTGCCTGCTAAGTGGGTTACCACCGATAAAAAAGAAAAGGCCGAAATGCTGGGGTATACGGTGGTGGATGCCGCTTCCGTGTTGGCTACCCATTTGACTGAAGTCATTAAGTCGTATGCCCATGAACTGATCGGCCGGCAGGACGTCAAAAACATTCTGGACAATATAAAGGAACAGTATCCTTCGCTGGTAGAAGAACTGGTGCCGAAGATGCTGACTTTGGGAGAAATTCAAAAAGTGCTCTCCAACCTGTTGAAGGAAAACATCCCCATAAGGGATATGGTCACGATACTAGAAGCGCTCAGCGATTATGCGAATCTCACGAAGGATACAGACCTTCTCACAGAATACGTAAGGCAGAGGTTAAAAAGGCTCATCACTTCTCGATTTTTCCCGAACAAAAGGGCTAATGTGCTGACTTTGGACAGGGAATTGGAAGAGTTCATAATGAATTCAATAAACCAGACCGAAAACGGCACTTACATTTCCATCGAACCGGATGTGGTTCAAAAGGTGATAAGTTCTCTCATTGAAAAAGTAAATCAGGCAGCCAGGCTGGGAGTTCAACCGGTGGTGCTGACCAGCCCGTTAGTGAGAAGGTATTTTAAAAAGATGATTGAAAACAGCCTTCCCAATATTCCTGTGCTGTCTTACGGTGAAATCGACCCGAACGTGGAGATAAGGTCTGTGGGGACGGTGAAATTGTAGATGAGAATAAAGACCTATGTAGCTGACAATATCCAGGAAGCCCTTTATAAAGTGAAGAGCGAACTGGGAAGAGATGCAATAATTCTGCAGACCAGGCAGATAAAAAAGGGGGGCCTCTTGGGCCTTTTCTCGAAGCCAAAAGTAGAAGTAATAGCGGCGAGTGACGTTGTCCGAGAGCCAAAGCCGCCTTTGAGGCCTGCCAGTTTCGATGTGCTAGTCGGCGAAAAGAGCCGCGAACTGGAGAACATAAGAAACGATATCAACGAAGTTAAAGACTTGCTGAAAAACTTGTCTGCCCGGGAAATTTACGTGAAACATTCAGAAAATCTGCCGCAGCCTTTAAACGAAGTATATGAGGAATTGTCATCGGCCGAACTGGATCAGAGCTTAATAGAGAGACTGATCGATGGGCTCAAATCGGAGCTTGCCGAAAAGGAACTGGATAAAAGCCAAGTGTGGGCTTGTTTAAAAAATAAAATTTCTGAAATGATCAAAATAACAGAGCCCATTGATTTTGCAGAAAACCAGCAGAACAAAGTGGTTTTTGTAGGCCCGACAGGGGTAGGCAAGACCACCACTTTAGCAAAATTGGCAGCCCTTTTCACTTTAAATTTCGGCAAAAAGGTAGGTCTTGTGGCGGCAGATACATTTAGGGTTGGCGCAGTAGAACAATTAAAGACCTACGGCGATCTTCTTGAAATACCCGTTGAAGTGATATTCGAGCCCGCTGATGTTCCAAAAGTCATGAATAGACTCTCCGATTGCGAGCTTGTTCTGGTCGACACGATGGGCACGAGCCCGCGAAATAAACTGCAGATCAAAAAAATTAAGAGTTTGATCGAAATGATAAAGCCAACGGAAGTCCACATGGTGATAAGCGTTACCACAAAGGCCAAAGATGTTTACGATATATTAGAAAGCTACAAGGAACTCAACTACCAAAAGCTTATATTTACAAAGTTGGACGAGACTAAAACATACGGATTGATATTGAACGCCATCGCTTTTAGCAATTGCAGTCCCTCGTACCTGACTGCGGGCCAGAACGTGCCCGATGATATAGAGGTGGCATCCGGCTCGAAGATTGCAGACCTTGTCTTAGGGGGATGCCGTCGATGAACGACCAAGCAAGTAAGCTGCGCAGTTTGAGGAAACAACGTTCCCCACTCAAAGTATCCGATTCGGTCAGAGTGATTGCGGTGACCAGCGGAAAAGGAGGAGTTGGCAAGACTAACTTTGCAGTCAACGTTTCGATAGCTTTAGGAAAAATGGGCAAGCACGTTCTTCTGGTAGATGCCGATTTGGGGCTTGCCAACGTCGACCTCTTGATCGGCATGACGCCGGAATACAACTTGTTTCATGTATTGAATGGAGAAAAATCGATGAGCGACATCATAATCCCCGGCCCTGACGGAATTAGGATTATACCGGGAGCATCCGGGCTTTACAGCTTGGCAAATTTGACCGAGAGCGAAATCGATATCTTGATTAAAGCTTTCAGCAACATCGATGGACCCCTGGATTTCATGGTGATAGATACGGGCGCTGGAATTTCGAAAAATGTGATAAATTTCGTCAAGGCTTCAAATGAAGTGATAGTGATTACAACTCCTGAACATACCGCGTTGGCCGATGCTTATGCAGTCATCAAGCTGGTTTACGACAGTGTAGAAAGAATCCACATCGTCATAAACAAAGTAGATAATTATAAAGTGGCCGAGATCACTGCGCAGAAACTCATCAGCACCTCGAAAAAATTTCTAAATATTTCCCTAAATTATTTGGGGTTCGTCCTGGAAGACAGGACTGTACTCCAATCCAACATGGATCAGGTTCCATTTATTGACAAATACCCAAACAGCCTGCCGTCCAAATGCATAACGAACATAGCGAGAAAGCTAATTTCGGACGAACCGGACCTTGGTCCGAGCAATCAGACAATCGGCGGGTGGATCAAAAAATTGCTATCTTTCATGTTGAAGTAAAAGGCGGGGGGAGCTCATGAGCAACTCTTTTTTTGAAATCGGCATGAAAATAGAAATGGAAGTAGAAAGGGACCAGCAGAAAATATATTTGCCTACTAAAGTAGAGGACTTGGATGGCGATACAATTTTCCTCGGAATGCCCTTTCATAAGGGAAAGATTTTTTACCTGGAAGACAGTGAATCCATAAAAATTTATTTTGGGAAAAATGACGGCTTTTATTTCGCCCAGGCAAAAGTAGTCAGCAAAAAATACGCCCCCATTCCCCTCGTTGGTGTAGTGCTTTTAGGAAGGCCGCAGAAGAATCAACGCAGGGACTATTTCAGGGTGCAGGTAATTAGAAGGATAAAAATTAGGCTGCTTAATGCCAACAATTGGGAGAGTGCTTTTTTGGCAGACCTGAGCGCTAGCGGCGCTTTGATATATTTCGGCAGGGATCTCCAAAAAGACGAACTCCTCGAAATAAGGTTGCCCCTAGATTTCAAGGAATTGGTCGTAAAAGCGCGGGTTGCGAGGGTGGAGAAGGATGAAACAAGGCAGGTGCAGCAGTATAACATCGGGGTCCAATTTATGGACATAGATGAAAAGGTGAGGGATGACATAATAAAATTTTTGTTGACCGAGCAAAGAAAATTGCGCCAGAAGGGCTACCTGTAAATTTAAGAAGTCTTCACTATAGGGGGTTTTAAACAATGGATAACCGCTATCTGAACGTGTTTTTAGAGGAATCGACGGAACACATCGAAAATCTGAACAGCAATTTGCTGAACCTAGAGAAAAACCCCACTCAGGAAGTTATAGAAGAGATTTTCAGATCTGCCCATACGTTAAAGGGCATGGCTGGGACCATGGGTTTCAATAAGATATCCGAACTGACTCATGAGATGGAAAACCTTCTGCAAGAGATAAGAAGCGACAAGCTTCCAGTGACCAGTTCGGTCATAGATGTCCTGCTGGAAGGCGTTGATTTGATCCAGAAAATGCTGGACAATATTTCCGCCGAAGGCAACGAAGGTCAGGTAGATATAGCTCCCGTCGTGAGCGACTTGCGAATGTTTCTTGAAGGCAAAGGAGAAAAGGTCTCTACAGCTTCAAATAAGGCCTCTGACAAAACCGAAGAGAGTTTCAACGAATTCGAAGTGCGTATAATGGAAGAAGCTTCGAAAAAGAATTTGAAGACCTGGGAAGTGCTGGTGAGATTAAATGAGGACTGCCTTCTGAAATCGGCGAGGGCTTTTTTGGTGTTCAAGGCCTTGGAGAAATTTGGCGATATAATCAAAACCAAACCGCATGTTCAGGATATAGAAGATGAAAAATTCGAGAACGAATTTTACATATACTTGGTTACTTCAAAGTCAGAAAAGGAGATATTAGATGCTGTAAATTCCATTGCGGAAATAAAAAGCGTGAAGGTCAAAGAAATAAAGATAGACGAAAAAACGAAAAAGTCGGAAGGGGCAAAGCCATCGCCCTCTGCCCAAAGCGCGCCGTTGCCCGATAAAACCGCTGACAAGGCAAAAATAAAACACACCACAAAAACGCTCAGGGTAGATATAGAGCGTTTGGATAATCTGATGAATCTGGTCAGCGAACTTATAATTATAAAAACCCGCCTGGAAGAACAAGATAGGTCGCCGGAGCACGAGCAAAAAAGGCGGGAAGCCTTAGAATACCTGGCCAGGATAACATCCAGCCTTCACGATGCGGTCATGAAGGTAAGGATGGTGCCCATAGAGAACGTGTTCAATCGCTTTCCGAGGGTTGTGAGGGATCTTTCAAAAGAGTTGGGGAAACAGGTCAACCTCGTCATAGAAGGGGCGGAAACCGAGCTAGACAGGACTATTATCGACGAAATCGGTGACCCGCTGATACACCTAGTGAGAAATGCGATGGACCATGGCATAGAACCCCCGGCGGAAAGGGCAGGAAAAGGAAAGCCCCAGGAAGGAACTTTGAAGCTCAAGGCCTATCACGACGGCAACAACGTGGTAATAGAAGTATCTGACGACGGACGCGGCATTGATTTTGAGAAGGTCTTAGAAAAAGCTCAGAGCCTCAATATGGTCGACAAGATACAGGGGAAAAAATTGAAGGAAAATGAAATATTGAATTTCCTCTTTGCATCAGGGTTCAGCACGAAAGAGGAAGTCACCGACATATCCGGAAGGGGCGTCGGTTTAGACGTCGTTAAAACAAAGATCGAATCGCTAGGCGGCACGATAGAGGTAAAAACGAAAAAAAATGAAGGCACCACTTTTTTAATAAGGTTGCCGCTCACTCTAGCCATAATACAGGCTTTAATGGTAGAATTGGGTAAGGAAAAATACGCCATTCCGCTGAGCTCTATCAAGGAAATAGTGATCATTGAAAAACATGAATTGCGGAAGGTTCAAAACGGTGAAGTAATTTTGCTCCGGGGAAACGTGGTTCCCATATTGAGACTCCATCAGGTGCTCGAGATTCCTGAAGGCGAATCGGACGGGGATATCCTCACGGTCGTCATAGTTAAGAAAGGCGATAGAGAAGTAGGCCTCATAGTCGATAACCTTTTGGGAGAACAGGAGATAGTGATAAAATCCCTGGGTAATTTCTTGAAAAACATTAAATTCATCGCGGGAGCCACCATCTTGGGGAACGGCCAGGTTGCCCTAATCCTGGATATAAATGCACTGATATAAAAAGGAAGGGGATCGGGGATGGAAGATATTCGGCAATTTGTGGTTTTCAAACTGGGAGAGGAAGAATACGCCGTAGACATAATGCAGGTAAATACCATCGAGCGAATGATGCCCATAACAAGAGTTCCAAAGGCTCCGGAATTTGTAGAAGGAGTCATTAACTTAAGGGGCGAAATCATTCCGGTGATAGACCTTAAAAAAAGGTTCGGTCTAGCTCCTAGTGAGATCACCGCCGATACCAGAATCATTATAGTAATGCTGGAAGATTTGACAGTGGGAATGATAGTGGATTCTGCCACCGAAGTCGTTCAACTGCCCCATGATTCCATCGAACCGCCTCCCTCGGTCGGGGGGAGTGTGAGTTCGGATTTCTTGGAAGGAGTAGGGAAAATAGGAGATCGATTGCTTATCATCCTCAATCTTGAAAAAATCCTGAGGCCCGGCGAATCAGAAACGCGGGCCGCCATGTGAGGTCAGAATTATGTTCAAAGAGCTAGAATTGGACGCTCTCAAAGAAATAGGCAACATTGGGGCGGGAAATGCGGCGACGGCTTTGTCGATGCTCTTATCAAAGAGGGTAAAAATGAGAATTCCAGAAGTAAAATCGTTGCCCTTTGACGAGGTATCCATGTTGGTGGGTGGCCCGGAAAACGTGGTCTCCGGAATTTTCTTCAGGGTTGAAGGCGAGTTGGCCTTTAACATATTATTTATCCTTGGGCCGAACGATACGTTAAATCTGTTGAAGATAATGCTGCAGCGAGAAAAAGCGGATTTGAATTTGACTTCTCTGGAAGAATCCGCTTTGAAAGAGATGGGAAATATAATTGCCAGCGCGTTTGTAGCCGCCCTTGCAGATTTTACGAAACTATCTTTGAAAATTTCGGTGCCTTGCCTTGCCGTTGACATGGCAGGAGCCATATTGAGTGTGCCGCTCAGCCTTTACGGCTGCATAGGAGATACGGCCTTTCTGTTAGAGACCGAGTTCGAAGAAGGCCTGGACGATATAAAGATTCAATTTTTCCTTATTCCTGATGATGACAACGCCTTTAAAGTACTTTTAAACTCTATTGGAGTGAGGGCTTCAAATGGAAATAATTCGAGTGGGGATGGGAGAATATAAAACAGCAAAGGCACCAGCGATACTCGTGTCCTACGGTTTGGGTTCATGCGTGGGAGTGGCGTTGTACGACAGCACCAAGAAGATAGGCGGTCTGGCCCATATCATGCTTCCCGATAGCAACCTAGCCTCTAAAAGGGACTTTAATCCCGGCAAGTTTGCCGATACGGCCATAGAGCGTCTCATAGAGGATATGATGAGCCTCGGAGCCAATTCCAAAAAGCTGGTCGCAAAAATAGCAGGCGGAGCCCAGATGTTCCAGTTGAAGTCGGAAAACAGCATGATGATGATAGGAAAGAGAAATGTGCAGGCAGTGAGAACTAAATTAAATAGATTAAATATAGAGCTGATCGCAGAAGATGTTGAGGGCAATTATGGAAGGACCATTGAGTTTTCCTGCGAGACGGGAAAATTGACAGTGAAAACTATAGGGCGAGGGACAAAAATACTATGACGATTTGAGGTGGTCGGGTGCAGGGGGCAGATAAAATAGAAAATCTGTTGTTTCAGTACAAGACAAAGGGCGATGCCGCGATAAAAGAAGAAGTTGTAAAGCTGTATATTCCTCTGGTTAAACACATAGCGGCACGGCTGGCCATAAATCTGCCGCCTTCTGTGGACTATGACGACCTGGTCAGCGCTGGAATTATAGGCTTGCTGCAGTCCATTGATCGGTACGATGTGGAAAAAGGAGTAAAGTTCGAAACCTTTGCCTATATGAGGATCAAAGGCGCCATGCTCGACGAGCTGAGGAAGCTGAATTGGGTACCTCAAAAAACGATGGAAAAAGCGAAAATTTTACAACAAGCTTATTCCGAGTTAGAACAGGAGTTAGAAGGAAATATCAGGGATGAAGATATCTGCAGGAAGTTAAATATCACCATGGAGGAGCTGAAGCAGACTTACAGAGAACTGGCGGCAACTAATCTGGTTTCGCTGGAAGAGGTTCTGTCGGTAGTGGCTGAAGAAGATGAAAGACCGGAGCGTTTTGTGGAAAAAGAAGAAGTGAAACGACTCTTGGGAGATGCGATAGATAAACTTCCGGACAAAGAAAAACTCGTCGTAGCCCTTTACTATTACGAGGGATTGAACTTGAAAGAAATCGCGTCGGTTTTAAATCTTTCGCCGGCCCGGGTATCCCAGCTTCACACCAAAGCAATATTGCGGCTGAGGGGGAGTTTGAGCAGGAAAAAGGCTTATTTTAGGAATTGAAAAAGGGGGAGACTTTTATGGACCTGAACTCTAATGAGAAAAAGAAAAACAATGATCCCCAGGGTTTAATAGAAGTAGTGATTTCGGAAGATGAAATGAGCGCGTCCCTTATTTTGGTCTCACCTCCCGGAAACAAAATAAACCTTAGCATAGACGATATTATAACAGAACTGAACAACAGGAAGGTTGTATTCGGAATAGATAGGGAAAAAATAAATGAAATGCTGAAAGGCGGCATATACAATACGCCCGTAGAAATAGCAAGAGGAGTGGAACCGATAGATGGCAAGGATGGAGAAATTGTATATCATGTGGAAATTAACAAAGAACTGAAGCCGAAGATCACCGAAGATGGAAGGGTAGATTTTCACGACCTGGGATTTATCACTAATGTCCAGAAGGGACAGCTGCTGGTGGAGATAATACCCCCGGAGGAGGGGATAGATGGAAAGACGGTGACGGGGAAAATATTGCCGGCTAAGGACGGCAGGCATGTCAAATTGCGGCCGGGCAAAAACGTCGATCTATCGGAGGATGGGAGATATTTTTACGCAGCAATCGACGGGCATCCGGTAGTCGCCGAAGAGAAATTAAGCGTGCTTCCTGTTAAAGAAATAAAGGGCGATGTGGGCCCCGCAACGGGAGACATAAATTTTGTCGGAAGCGTCGTAGTTTACGGAAATATAAAGAGCGGATACAAAGTTGAAGCCGAAGGCGATATAGAAGTGGAAGGCTACGTGGAAGCCGCCGAGCTCGTAGCAGGAGGGAAGGTCATTTTAAAAAGGGGTATAAGGGGAATGGGTAAGGGAGTCGTCAAAGCCGGCGGCGACATAGTGGCAAAGTTTGCGGAAAATTGCACTTTGGAAGCGGGAAAAGATATAGTAGTGAGTGAAGCGATAATGTACTGCCAGGTATCGGCGGGTAATAAGATTGAATTGAAGGGCAAGAAAGGCTTTTTGATAGGCGGCGTTGCAAGAGCGGGTAAAGAAATAAGGGCAAACGTCATAGGCTCATCGATGTCAGCAGCGACAGTAGTGGAGGTGGGAGTAACCCCCGAGCATAAGAAAAGACTGTATGAAATAAATCGGGAACTGGAAGAGTTGGAAAACGATTGGGCCAAGATCAAAACTGCCTACAATATTGTAACAAGGCAATCCAATTACGGAATTAACGACATAATAGACAGGCTCAAAAAATCCGAAGGAGAGCTGTTGGAAAAAAAGAAGGCTTTGGAAGAAGAAAAAGAAAGATTATCGCTTCTCGTTGAAAAAGCGACGTTTGCCAAGATATATGTCAGCGATACGGTTTTTCCGGGGGTAAACGTAATCATAGGGAATGCGAGCATGAAAATAAAGGACAAATACGAACATGTAACCTTTTACAATCATGAAGGTCAGATAAGGACAAGACCCTATGAAAGAAGGTGAGGACCTTGCGGCCCGTCGAAATGCAGGTGATGATTCCCAAAACTATGGAAGTGGCCAAGGTGCACCAGGACCAGCAGGAATCGAGTAAAATATTTCAAAGCATGTTAGGGGTGCAGTTTCAAAAACAGCAGGAGATAGAAAGGCAAAAAATAAATTCCTCCCCCAAATCGGAAAGAATCCAGGTGACTTCAGAAAAAGAAAGGAGAAGGGAAGAAAAAAATAAAAAAAAGGAGAAAGCTCCCAAAAAAAACACCAATCACATAGACATCAAAATTTGATGTCGTTTTATTTTTCTTTTCTAGTTATCATTCCACCGCCCAGTACCAGTCCCCCTTTTAAAAAACTTACCA
>QGUT01000024.1 GCA_003242255.1 Bacillota bacterium | reverse complement strand
TCCTAGAAGAGCGAAAGACCGTACTCATAAAAAAGACCAGCGAGAAAGAATACGTGAAGATTACGGCGGACGAAGAGGAGGGGAAAATAAAATACACCAGCCAGGTTATAGTCCCCATAATAGCTGAAGGTGATCCTATAGGGGCCGTGATCCTGCTGTCGAAAGATCCGAACGTCACCATGGGGGAACTGGAATTGAAGGTAGCGGAAACGGCGGCGGGCTTCTTCTCAAGGCAGATGAACATCTCCTGATGAAAAAACTAGCAGCCAGAGAAGCTGCTAGTTTTTTTAATGGGCGATAGGGCCGGAAGCTTCCAGTTCCGGCATCTCCCGGGAAAACTTTTTGAAGTTGTCCGCAAAGCTCCGGGCAAGTTTTCTGGCGGTGTCGTCGTAGGATTTTTTATCGGGCCAGGTGTTTCTCGGATTTAAAATTTCTGCAGGAACTCCGGGGCAGTTCTTCGGTATCATGAGGCCGAACACTGGATCCCTCTCGAATTCCACTCCCTGAAGCTCTCCCTCCAGGGCGCTCTTCACCATGGCGCGGGTGTATTTTAAGTCTATCCTCCGGCCGATGCCGTACGGCCCTCCGGTCCATCC
Source organism: Bacillota bacterium (assembly GCA_003242255.1). Lineage (GTDB taxonomy): Bacteria > Bacillota > Thermosediminibacteria > Thermosediminibacterales > Thermosediminibacteraceae > Fervidicola. The sequence goes on along the minus strand of QGUT01000024.1, from coordinate 14,877 downwards.
GGTGTTCACCAGATACACTTCGGTGCCGTATTTTTTGAGCTTTTCGCCGAGGAGTTTGGCGTATACGATGGGAGAGAGGGGAAGGAACGGTGCGCCGAAGCAGGCCGAGAAGGTCGCCTGGGGCTCCGTTATTCCCCGCTCCGTTCCGGCCAGCTTGCTGGTGTAGCCGGATACAAAATAGTACATGGCCTGCTGGAAGGAGAGCTTTGATATCGGCGGCAGCACCCCGAAAGCGTCGGCGGTGAGGAATATTACTGTTCGGGGATGGCCGCCCGTCCCCGGGATGACAGCTCCAGGTATGAAGTCCACGGGATAGGCCGCCCGGGTATTTTCGGTTATGGCATCGCTGCTGTAGTCGATTTCCCGGGTGTTTTCGTCGTAGACCACGTTTTCCAGCACCGCTCCGAATTTAATGGCGTCGTATATCTGGGGCTCCTTTTCCCTGGACAGGTTTATGCACTTAGCGTAGCATCCGCCTTCGAAATTAAAAATCCCCTCGTCGGACCACCCGTGCTCGTCGTCCCCTATGAGGAACCTTTCCGGGTCTGCGGAAAGCGTGGTCTTTCCGGTTCCCGAAAGGCCGAAGAAAAGGGCGGTGGAACCGTCGCGGCCCTTGTTGGCAGAGCAGTGCATGGAGAGGACTCCCGCCTTGGGCATCAGGTAATTCATCACCGTGAAAACCGATTTTTTAATTTCGCCCGAATAGAGGGTTCCGCCTATCAGGACCAGCTTTTCCTTAAGGCTTATGACGATGAAGGCTTCCGAGTTGGTGCCGTCCACCTCGGGCTCCGCTTTAAAGCCGGGGGCTGCGATGACGGTGATCTCGGGCCAAAAATCCTTAAGCTCCTCCCTGGAAGCCCTTATGAAGAGCTGGCGGGCGAAGAGGTTCTGGTAGGCGTATTCATTTATCACCCTGAGCGGGATCCGAAAATTGCTCTGGGCTCCGACGAAGCCGTCGAAGACGTACAGCTCCCGGTTCTGCAGGTACGAAGTCATGCGGCGGAGGAGAGCCTCGAATTGGGCCCTGGGGAAGGGTTTGTTGTTGCCCCACCAGATCTCATCCGAAACTTCCGGATCCCCTACTATGAACTTGTCGTTCGGAGAACGGCCGGTGTATTTGCCCGTATGGACTATCAGGGCTCCGTTGCTCGCGAGGACGCCTTCACCTTTTTTCAGGGCGTGTTCTACCAGCGATGGCATCGGCAAATTGAAGTGGACCTTGCCGATATTGGTGAGACCTATCGATTTTAAATGCTTCATTTTCAATGGCCTCCTGTCTATATTAATAAAAATTAAAATTTTCGGTTTGTATACAATAATTATTCTATAATTCATAGAGGTTTTTAGCAAGAATAATCTTGCGCAAGTCGCAAATATTGCAAGAGGAAAGCAAATAGAATATAATTAAGGGACGTGGAAGCTTAAGAAACTAGAAAGGCAGGGGTCGTTTTGACCGAAAGGCAAAGTTCTTTTTTAAAAGGGGCTATGGTGCTTACAGCAGCTGGCTTTTTGGTAAAGGTGCTAGGAGCCGTCTACCGGATTCCCCTTGCCATGATGATAAAAGAAGAGGGGATGGGCCTTTACCAGATGGCTTATCCCATTTACGTCACGCTCCTTTCTATCTCTACCGCCGGGCTCCCCACTGCCATCTCGAAGATGGTGGCCGGAGAGGTGGCGGTGAAGAGATACCGCAACGCTTACAGGATTTTTAAAGTGTCCCTGATTGTGCTGACTTCGGTGGGGGCTGTGCTCACCCTGGTCTTGATGTTAAACGCCCAATTCCTGGCTGAAAGAGTGCTGGGAAACCCTAAAGCTTTTTATCCCCTTATCAGCATCTCGCCCGCTATTTTTTTCGTATCGGTGATGTCGTGCTTTCGCGGCTTTTTTCAAGGCCTGCAGGATATGACCCCTTCGGCCCTGTCGCAGGTGGTCGAACAGCTGGGGCGGGTCATTGCGGTGTTTGTGCTGGCAACTATCCTCCTTCCCCGCGGCGTAGAGTATGCGGCGGCTGGTGCTGCCTTCGGGCCGGTGGTAGGAGCCGTGGCAGGGTTGCTGCTGCTGGTGTTCGTGTACAGCAGGAAAAAGCCCCAGCTTTTTGGCTCCTTTGAAGAATCGAATTCCTGGTCTGAAAGTCCCCTCATAGTAGCCTGGAAGCTTTTTGCCTTTGCGGTCCCCATAACCCTGGGAGGACTTATAGTGCCAGTGATGAACCTGGCCGATGCGGCCATAGTGACCAGGAGGCTTCAGGATGCGGGTTTTTCCATGGTGAGGGCGACGGAACTCTACGGCCAGCTCACCGGGATGGCCGCTCCCATCATAAATCTGCCGGCGGTGATGACCATGAGCATCGCCGCCAGCCTGGTGCCTTCCATCTCCGAAGCCCTGGCCTTGAATAACCGGCAACTGGTGGCGCGGAGGGCCGAGACGGGCATCCGGGTGACCTTGCTGTTCGCCTTGCCGGCGGCGGTGGGGCTTTTTGTGCTGGCCGAGCCGGCGTGCGCTCTCCTGTACGACAGCACGGAGGCCGGAATCCCGCTTTCGGTTTTATCCTGGGGCATCATATTTCTGGCCCTGCAGCAGACTACGACCGGGCTTCTTCAGGGGGTCGGGAAGACCATGGTGCCCGTAAGGAATCTCGCCTTCGGAGCGATTTTTAAAGTGGTCATAAATTACACTTTGACGGCGGTGCCCGCCGTAAACATACGGGGTGCGGCCCTCGGCACGGTGGTAGGCTATTTCATAGCATCGCTTTTGAACCTTATATCCGCCCTGAGATACACCGGCACCGCATTAAATCTAAAAAGCATGGTCCTGAAACCTGCCGTATCGGCAGCGGCGATGGGAATTTTAGTCCACCAGTTCTATAAATTGGCCACTTCCGCCGGCTTCGGCAACGGCATTGCCACTTTGGGATCGATAGGTGTCGGCGTTCTGGTGTACGCGGCGGTGCTCTTAGCCGTCGGAGGCGTGGGCGAAGATGAGCTCAGCCTGCTGCCCGGAGGAACGCGGTTGATCGGATGGCTGAGAGGGATCAGTTTCAGGAGGAGGTAATCGGTATGTCCGGCTATACCATTCGGGACCTGGTGGATATAATGGCCAGGCTCAGAGGCGAAAACGGCTGCCCCTGGGACAAGGCTCAGACTCCCGAGACGCTGAAACCATTTTTGCTGGAAGAAACCTATGAAGTGATAGATGCCATAGACGGCGGCGACCCGAAGGAGTTGTCGGAAGAGCTGGGAGACCTGCTGCTGCAGATCGTCTTTTTATCGAGGATTGGCGAAGAAAGGGGAGAGTTTAAATTTGACGATGTGGTCGATGTCATCTGCCGGAAGATGATTCGCCGCCATCCCCATATTTTCGGGGAGAAGAGCCTTAAAACGGCCGAAGAGGTGCTGAAGCACTGGGAGGACATTAAAAAAGAAGAAAAAGAGGTAAAATCCTATGCGGAGACGATGGACAAGATCCCCGAGTCCTTCCCAGCCCTGATGAAGGCTTACAAGGTTCAGGAAAAGGCAGCGAGAGTGGGCTTCGACTGGGAAAACGTGGATGGGGCCCTGGAAAAGGTGTACGAAGAACTGGAGGAACTGAAAGAGGTATATAAAGGCGATGATAGAGGAAAAATAATGGAAGAGATAGGGGACCTTTTCTTCGCGATGGTAAACGTGGCGAGGTTTCTCGGCGTGAACCCGGAACTGGCATTGAAGAGGGCTACTGATAAATTCATCCGCAGGTTTAAATATGTCGAGGAAGCTTCGACAAAAATGGGGAAAAAATTACAGGAAATGACACTGGAAGACATGGACAGGTTGTGGGACCAAGGGAAAATCCAAGAAAAAAAGTTATAAATTACCTTGGGACAAGAAGGATTTTAGCCTTTCGCGGAGAATAGACTAAATATGATAAAGGGTAGACCAAACGAAATTAGGATAAGGAGGGAAGCTGAGTGAACAAAGCGGAACTTGTCTCGGTGATGGCAGAAAAGAGCGGTTTGACCAAGAAAGATTCAGAGAAAGCTCTTAATGCCTTTATCGAAGCGGTATCCGAAGCCCTGGCGAAAAAGGACAAGGTCCAGCTGGTCGGATTCGGTACCTTCGAGGTGAGGGAAAGAAGCTCGAGAAAAGGCCGCAATCCCCAGACGGGAGAAGAGATAGACATTCCTGCGGCTGCGGTTCCCGCCTTTAAAGCAGGCAAAGCCCTTAAAGACATGATAAACAAGTAATCACCGCAATAATATTTTTTAGTTTCATAATTATAGTTTCAATGGAAATAGGCTCGGTGGAGCCTATTTTTTTATTTTCTCGCTAATTAATCGGCCCCTTTAGAAAAATAATAATAACGTAGGTTTACCGATTAAAAAATCCCCGGGGAGGTTGGGATATGAAGGCGAGACTGCGGGCTTTTCTGGCCGCGGCCCTGATTTTAACTTTGTTTCTCCCGGGATGCGGGGGAAGACAGAGGGCCGAAAAGACTCCGGAAAGCCCTAAAATCCCGGACGCGATAAGCCAGGGAGAGGGCAAGGAGCCGGAAATAGTGGTGTACGAAGTGGAGAGCGGCGAGAGGAAAAAGATGAAGCTGGAGGATTATGTGGCAGGAGTGGTGGCCGGGGAGATGGAGAACAACTGGCCCGTGGAAGCCCTCGCCGCCCAGGCGATCCTCGCCAGGACCTATGTGCTGGAATTCGTCCAGGACAAGGGTTCTTCCAAGTACGGCGACGCTCACATTTCTACCGATTTTGAGGAGGCCCAGGCCTGGAATCCCGAAAACATCAACGACAGGATAAAAAAGGCGGTGGAAATGACCAGGGGAGAGGTCATATCGTACAAAGGGAATTTTATCAAGGCCTGGTTCCACTCCCACGCCGGGGGCATCACGGCCACCGCCAAGGAAGGCCTGAATTACAAAGAAGAAGAGCCGCCTTACATCGATGTGGTCAAATCCCCCGATGAGAACGCCGGGCCCGAAGGAAAGCGCACCTGGAAGGCCGAGTTCAGCAAGGAAGAATTGAGAAAGCTCGTGAAGGAAAAACTCGGCCAGGACCCGGGGGAAATAGGCGAAGTGTCCGTGGTGGAAAGAGGGCCTTCAGGCAGGGCCACTAAGGTAAAGATCGGCGATGCCGTCGTGCACGCCGCGGACCTCAGGACGGCCCTGGACCCAATGAGGATGCGGTCCACGCTCCTCACCAGTTTGAGGATAGATGGCGATAAAGTCGTAATGGAAGGCAAGGGTTTCGGGCACGGCGTGGGGATGTCCCAGTGGGGCGCCCGGGTTCTGGCGGAGAAGGGAAAATCTCCAGAAGATATAATAAAATATTTCTTCAAAGGCGTGGAAATAGTCAAACTCTGGGATTGAAAAGGTCATAAAATCCGTCCCTCCCTAATATAATTCCTTAAGGGGAATTATAGTCAAGGGAGGGTTTTTATTTGGAAGAAAAAAAGTCATCGTCCAAGCACAGGCTCCTTTTGAGCGACAGGGAAGTTTTGGAGATCGGCGGCGTGCTGAACGTAGACAAATTTACCGATGAAGATATAGTAGTCTCTACCGAAAAGGGCATGCTCCAGGTGAAGGGAGAAAAGATGCACATGAAGCAACTGAATCTGGACGAAGGGGTGATAGTGGTCGAAGGCTATGTGAAGGCTATTTCCTATACCGAAGAAATTCCGTCGGGGGAAAAGCGAAAGGGTCTTTTAAACCGCCTTTTCCGGTGAGGGCTGAAAGCTTATGAATATAGCCGATGTGGATGTCCAGCTGCTCTTTCTGGTAGGTGCTCTGTCGTCGGGGGTCATAGCCGGACTTTTTTTTGACATATACAGGAGGATGAGAAGGTTTCTGAGGCCCGGGTTCCTTTTGACAGCTCTGGGTGATTTGGCCTACTGGGCTCTTATGGCCTTAATGACTTTTTACATCATATATAAAATAAATTACGGACAAGTCCGGGGCTATCTTTTTTTGGGATTTGCCATAGGACTTCTGGTGTACAGTTCTGCCGTAAGCCCCTATTTTATAAGGATTTCCATCAGGTGCGAGAAAATCTTTCTGGAAACGGTCCGCTTTCCGAAGAAGATCATCACCCGTCTGATGCGCTGGAAGCTGGTGCGGCTCGCAAAGAGAATAGCGGAAGAAGCCCAGCGCTTTATGACCAAAAGAAAATATTGAGGGTGAGAGGAATTTCCAAAGATTCATCGAATTTATAAAACCGAGGAGGGCTTGCGGTGGGCGAAAAAAAGAGGATTAAATGGTCAAGGGTGTTGCTTTTAATCTTTTTGGTCTATTTCGTTTATACTTTTACAGCTCAGCAATTAAAAATAAATGACCTGAAAAGGCAGGAAATGGAACTCAGCCGGGAGATAGAGCGGCTCTCGGCGGAAAGAGCTGAGCTTCAAAGAGAGATCGAACTTTTGAATACCGACAGTTACATAGAGGAATTGGCGAGGGACCAGCTCGGCCTGGTCAAGCCCGGCGAGATACTGTACAAGGTCTCCCCGGGGCGTTAAACCAAATTTTTATTGACTTAAGATTGAGGCATGAAGTATAATAAAGCCATTGAGTGTAATCTTTGAAGGAGGAATACTTTTATAATGCCTGTAGAGGTAGGACAGATCGTTGAGGGGAAAGTTACGGGGATAACCAAATTCGGGGCTTTTGTGGAACTGCCCGAAGGCGTCACCGGCTTGGTGCACATTTCGGAGGTAGCGGACGGATTCGTAAAGGATGTGAGGGATTATTTAAACTACAACGACGTAGTGAAGGTAAAGGTCATCGCCGTATCCGAGGACGGAAAGATCAGCCTTTCTATCCGAAAGACGCAGGAAAATACCAGACCCCGGAGAAATAACGCCATGAGCTTTGAAGAAAAACTGGCAAAGTTCTTGAAGGAGAGCGAAGAGCGCCAAAAAGATCTGAAAAAATACGTGGCCAAGAAAGGCGCGGGAGGATATAAGCGCAAGGCCTAGTGATAGAGGACTTGGAAACATCCAGGGTTAAAGCCCTGGATTTTTAATTCGATTGTAAGGACGGTGGATTTATGAAGGCCGCAGTAATTGACCTGGGCTCCAATTCGGTAAGGCTCCTCATTGCCGAGATCGAGGGGAGAAGAATAATTCCGGTCTTCAAGGACCTGCGGACGACCCGCCTGGGCGAAGGCGTGGTAAAAGATGGAAGGCTCAGCCGGGAATCGATGGAGAAGACCGTGGCGGCGGTAGAGGCTTTTAAAGAGAAAGCTTTGGGTTCCGGATGCCAGCGCTTAATCGCCTTTGCCACCAGCGCGGTCCGCGAGGCTGAAAACGGAAGAGAATTCCTGGACGAGTTGAAGCTGAGGACCGGCCTGGAAGCCAGGCTCTTTGCGGAAAAGGAAAAAGCCGGGTTTTCGTTCAGGGGGGAAAAGGAGGCCCTTGGGGTGGAAGGGGGGGCCCTGGCCGCGGATATCGGCGGGGGAGACACCGAACTGGCCGTGGGCGATGAGGAGATCCGCTCGCTAGAAAGCCTGCCGATGGGAGCCGTGAGGTGGACCAGGCAATTTTTAAAGTCGGACCCGCCGAAGGAGGAAGAAATAAAAACCCTTCAGCGGGAGGCCAGGAAGCTGCTTTCGGGCTTGGGAGGCAATTTCGAAAAAGTAAAGGCCGGAGAAATTACAGCCATTGGCGTCGGAGGCACTTTTACAACCCTTGCCGCTGTTTCTCTTGAGCTTGAGGAGTATCACTGGTCGAAGGTGCACGGTTCTTCCCTTACGCTGAAAGCGGTGGAAGAGATGGCGAGGAATCTCTGCTACCTCGACCTTAGCCGGAGGAAAGAGATCCCCGGCCTGGCGCCGGAGCGGGCCGACATCATAGCGGCGGGGGCTCTTATAGTTCTGGAAATAATGAAGTTTTTCGAACTCCCATCCATCACTGTGAGCGAGGCGGATTTGATGGAAGGAATTTTATTGACAAATTAACTTCTCTATGATATTATTATAAACTGCACGATTATGGACAAATTTAGTCAAACGGTGCGATATGGTTGAATAGAGCGAATTTAAAATGGGCAATACTATATAGATGAGATGTAGCGGAAAAAACCAAAAGCAGGTTTTAAATGAGGGCCTTGCTTTTGGCTATTTTTACTTTTATAAAGGGGTGAAAAATGGAATGGTTCGTCCTGTAAAGGTAGGAGGACGTACCCGCTGGAGTTTTGGAAAAATTCAAGAAGTAATGGATCTCCCGTACCTCATAGAGATACAGAAGAAGTCCTATGAATGGTTTTTAAAGGAAGGTTTGAAGGAAGTTCTCCAGGAGTTTTCCCCCATAGAGGATTTTACCGGCAACCTCGTATTGGAATTTCTCGATTACACTTTGGACAACAACCCCAAGTACTCGGTGGATGAATGCAAGGAAAGGGACGTTACATACGCAGTTCCCCTTAAAGTCAGGGTAAGGCTCATAAACAAGGAGACGGGAGAAGTAAAAGAACAGGACGTCTTCATGGGCGATTTTCCGCTCATGACCGAAAACGGCACCTTTATAATCAATGGAGCGGAGCGGGTAATTGTCAGCCAGCTCGTGCGCTCCCCCGGCGTGTACTACGACAGGCAGATAGATAAAAACGGCAGGGCCCTCTACATGGGAACTGTAATCCCGAACCGCGGTGCATGGCTTGAATTGGAGACCGACTCCAACGAGGTCATTTATGTCAGGGTTGACAGAACCAGGAAGATTCCCGTGACGGTCCTCTTGAGAGCCCTGGGCTTCAGCACCAATTCCCAGATTCAGGAGCTTCTAGGAGAAGACGAAAAAATCCTCAGGACCTTGGAAAAGGACAATACGGAGAACCAGGAAGAGGCCTTAATCGAAATATACAAGCGCTTAAGGCCGGGCGAGCCGCCTACGGTGGAAAATGCAAAATCCCTGCTGGAATCGCTGTTTTTCGATCCCAAGCGGTACGACCTGGCGAGCGTTGGAAGGTATAAATTCAACAAAAAACTCCGGTTGAGAAACCGGATAGTGGGCAAGACGGCGGCGGAGAACATCGAGGATCCTGTAACCGGAGAGATCCTGGTAAGACAGGGCGAGAAGATCACCCGTGCTATGGCCGAAACCCTCGAACAGCGCAAGATTAACGAAATCAAAGTGATGGTGGATGAGGATAAGGTCGTAAAGGTAATAGCCAACGGCTACGGTGAAGGCGAAGGCCCCGATGTTTTCCGCAAGGAAAAGCACATAACCGTCGACGATATAGTGGCCATCGTCAACTATCTTTTGGGCCTGTCATACGGCATAGGCGACGTCGACGATATAGACCACCTGGGCAACCGCAGGGTAAGGTCGGTAGGGGAACTTTTGCAGAATCAGTTCCGCATAGGCCTGGCCCGGATGGAAAGGGTCATCAAAGAGCGGATGACCATCCAGGACGTGGATGCCATAGCGCCTCAGGGCCTCATCAATATAAGGCCTTTGGTGGCTGCTATAAAGGAATTTTTTGGAAGCAGCCAGCTTTCTCAGTTCATGGATCAGACCAACCCCCTGGCGGAACTCACCCACAAGAGGAGGCTTAGCGCATTAGGTCCCGGAGGACTTAGCCGCGAAAGGGCCGGATTTGAAGTCAGGGACGTGCACTATTCCCACTACGGCCGCATGTGCCCGATAGAGACTCCCGAAGGGCCCAACATCGGGCTCATAAGCTCTCTCAGCACCTACGCCAGGGTCAACGAATACGGCTTCATCGAGACCCCCTACCGCAAGGTGGACAAGGAAAGAGGCGTGGTCACCGACGAGATAGAGTATCTTACAGCTGATGAAGAAGACGAATTCGTGATAGCCCAGGCCAACGTGCTCCTCGACGAAGAGGGCAGGTTCATACAAAAGAGAGTGGCGGCGAGGTACAAGGACGAGACCATACTGGTGCCCGTTGAAGAGGTTGACTACATGGACCTGTCCCCCAAACAGCTGGTCAGCGTCGCCACGGCCTTAATACCCTTCCTCGAGCACGACGACGCCAACCGCGCCCTCATGGGCTCCAACATGCAGCGCCAGGCGGTGCCATTGATTAAAACCGAAGCGCCGCTGGTCGGCACTGGAATAGAGTACCGGGCAGCCCTCGACTCCGGGGTCATGATTGTGGCAAAGAATTCCGGAGTTGTGGAAAGAGTGACGGGAAGGGAAATAGTGATTCGGCGGGACAGCGACAACGGCCTGGACGTGTATAAAGTCCACAAATTCATGAGGTCCAACCAGGGCACCTGCATCAACCAGAGGCCTATCGTGAGGAAGGGCGAGAGGGTGGAGGCCGGCCAACCCATAGCCGACGGGCCTTCCACCGACCACGGCGAGCTGGCCCTGGGCAAGAACGTGCTGGTGGCTTTTATGCCCTGGGAAGGCTACAACTACGAAGACGCCATTTTGATATCGGAACGCCTGGTCAAAGACGACGTGTTCACGTCGATTCACATAGAGCAGTACGAGGCCGAGGCAAGAGATACCAAGTTAGGTCCCGAGGAGATCACCCGGGACATCCCCAACGTGGGCGAAGATGCCCTGAAGGATTTGGACGAAAGGGGCATCATAAGGATCGGCGCCGAAGTCCGGGCAGGAGATATACTGGTCGGCAAAGTTACTCCCAAGGGTGAAACGGAGCTTACGGCGGAAGAACGGCTCCTCAGGGCCATTTTCGGGGAAAAGGCGCGGGAAGTAAGGGATACGTCGCTCCGGGTCCCCCACGGCGAATACGGCATAGTTGTGGACGTCAAGGTATTCAGCCGCGAAAACGGCGACGAACTGCCGCCGGGAGTCAACCAGCTGGTGAGGGTGTACGTGGCGCAGAAGAGGAAAATTTCCGTGGGCGACAAGATGGCTGGCCGCCACGGGAACAAAGGCGTAATTTCCAGGATACTGCCCATAGAGGACATGCCCTTCTTGCCCGACGGCACTCCGGTGGACATCGTGCTCAACCCCCTGGGCGTACCTTCCCGAATGAACATAGGGCAGATACTGGAGACTCACCTGGGCTGGGCCGCCAAGGCCCTGGGCTGGCACGTGGCGACTCCGGTCTTCGACGGCGCCACCGAGGAAGAAATCTTTGAATGTCTGAGGAAAGCGGGCTTGCCGGAAGACGGCAAGATAGAACTGAGGGATGGCCGCACCGGCGAGCCCTTCGACAGAAGGGTCACGGTGGGCTACATGTACATGCTTAAATTGGTCCACCTGGTGGACGACAAGATCCACGCCAGGTCCACTGGCCCCTATTCGCTGGTGACCCAGCAGCCCCTCGGCGGAAAGGCCCAGTTCGGCGGCCAGAGGTTCGGCGAGATGGAAGTTTGGGCTCTGGAGGCTTACGGTGCGAGCTACACCTTGCAGGAACTGCTTACCGTGAAATCCGACGACGTGATGGGCCGTGTAAAGACCTACGAAGCCATCGTAAAAGGTGAAAACGTGCCGGAGCCGGGAATACCCGAGTCTTTCAAGGTGCTCATAAAAGAACTGCAATCGCTGTGCCTGGATGTGAAGATCCTCTCCGAAGATGCCAAAGAAATTGAGATCAAGGAAACCGATGACGACGAAGAAGTGGAAGGTCTGGATGTGAACATGGAAGGACTGGAAGGGCAGGAAAAAACTCCGCTCCCCGAGGAAGAAGAAGAGGAGACTGAAGAAGAGCCGGACGAAGAAGACATATACGAAGACCTCCTGTCGGACAAGGAACTGGAAGGAGATATGGATTTTGACGACCTGGATTTTGGGGAAAACGATGAAAACGATTATTAATCAATGAAGGGAGAGACCCCCTTTGCTGGAGCTTAACTTTTTCGATTCCATAAGGATAGGTCTTGCCTCGCCGGAACAGATAAGGGAATGGTCCAGGGGCGAAGTGAAAAAGCCCGAAACCATAAACTACCGGACCCTGAAACCTGAAAAGCACGGACTTTTTTGCGAAAGGATATTTGGTCCCGTCAAGGACTGGGAATGCCATTGCGGCAAATACAAGAGGGTAAAGTACAAGGGCGTCATCTGCGACCGCTGCGGCGTCGAGGTCACCAAGTCTAAAGTGCGCCGCGAGCGGATGGGGCACATAGAGCTGGCCGCCCCTGTATCCCACATCTGGTTTTTGAAAGGCATCCCCAGCCGGATCGGGTTAATGCTCGACATGTCACCTCGGGCCTTAGAGAAAGTAATATATTTTGCTTCGTACATCGTAATCGACCCGGGCAATACGCCCCTCGCCAAAAAGCAGTTACTCACCGAGAAGGAATACAGGGAATACAGGGAAAAATACGGCAACGCCTTTAAAGCCGGCATGGGAGCGGAAGCTATAAAAGAATTACTGCAGGAAATCGACCTCGAAAAGCTCTCGAAGGAACTCAGGGCGGAACTTAAAGAGGCCAACGGCCAGAAAAAGGTCCGCATTTTAAGAAGGCTCGAAGTGGTGGAGGCCTTCCGGAAGTCGGGCAACAGGCCCGAATGGATGATCCTAGACGTGATACCGGTAATTCCCCCGGACCTTCGCCCGATGGTGCAACTGGACGGCGGACGCTTTGCCACTTCGGATCTGAACGACCTTTACCGCCGGGTCATAAACAGGAACAACCGGTTAAAGAGGCTCCTGGACCTGGGAGCCCCCGACATAATAGTCCGCAACGAGAAGCGGATGCTCCAGGAAGCCGTCGATGCGCTCATAGACAACGGCCGGAGGGGAAGGCCGGTTACCGGCCCCGGCAACAGGCCCCTTAAATCCTTGAGCGACATGCTCAAGGGCAAGCAGGGACGCTTCAGGCAAAACCTCCTGGGCAAGCGCGTGGACTACTCGGGCCGTTCGGTAATCGTGGTAGGGCCGGAGCTTAAGCTCTACCAGTGCGGCCTGCCCAAGGAAATGGCCCTGGAACTCTTCAAACCCTTCGTGATGAAGAAATTGGTCGAAGAAGGATATGCCCACAACATAAAGAGCGCCAAGAGGATGGTGGAAAGGGTAAAGCCCGAAGTCTGGGACGTGCTGGAGGACGTCATAAAAGAGCACCCGGTGCTCCTGAACCGAGCGCCTACGCTCCATCGCCTCGGTATCCAGGCCTTCGAGCCGGTGCTGGTGGAAGGCCGGGCCATCCAGATCCATCCCTTGGTCTGTACGGCGTACAACGCCGACTTCGACGGCGACCAGATGGCCGTGCACGTTCCCCTTTCGGCGGAAGCCCAGGCTGAGGCGAGACTCCTCATGCTCTCCACCAACAACATGTTAAAGCCCGCCGACGGAAAGCCAGTGGTGACGCCGATCCAGGACATGGTGCTGGGCGCATATTACCTGACCATCGAGGTAGACGGCGCCAAGGGTGAGGGCAAGTACTTCTCTTCTCCTGACGAAGCAGTCCTGGCGTACAACATGGGTGAAGTCTCCCTCCACGCCAAGGTCAACGTAAGGGTGACCAAGGAAATCAACGGGCAGCGGCGCACAAAGATAATTAAGACCACGCCGGGACGCATCATCTTCAACGAGTGCATACCGCAGGATCTCGGCTTTGTGGACCGGAGCAAGGAGGAAAACCTCTTCGAGTTGGAGCTCAACACCCTGGTAGACAAGAACAAGCTCAGCGAGATAGTGGACCGCTGCTACAAAAAGCACGGCACGACGAAGACCGCCGAGATGCTCGACAAGATAAAGGAATTGGGCTTCCATTTCGCCACAAGGGCTGGAATCACCATAGGCATCACCGACATAGAGATCCCCAAGGATAAGGAAAAGATCATCTCGGAAGCGGAAGAGCAGGTCGATCAGGTAGAACTCATGTACAGGCGAGGCCTCATTTCCGACGAAGAGCGTTACGAAAAGGTCATCGAGATATGGGCCAACGCTACTGAACGCGTAACTGAAAGCCTGATGAACAGCCTCGATAAGCTGAACTCGGTGTACATGATGGCCAATTCTGGCGCAAGAGGTAATAAGCAGCAGATAAGGCAGCTGGCCGGCATGAGGGGCCTTATGGCCGACACGGCCGGGCGCATCATCGACCTTCCCATCAAGGCCAACTTCCGGGAAGGGCTTACCGTGCTGGAATACTTCATATCGACCCACGGCGCGAGGAAGGGGCTCGCCGATACGGCTCTCAGGACCGCCGACTCCGGTTACCTCACCAGGCGACTGGTGGACGTCAGCCAGGATGTGATAGTGAGGGAGCAGGACTGCGGCACCACCGAGGGAATAACCGTAACGGCCATTATGGACGGCAAGGAAGTCATAGAGACTCTGAAGGAGAGGCTCGACGGGCGGTACGCTTTGGAAGACGTGGTGGACCCCAATACCGGAGAGGTGCTGGTGAGAGCTAACGAGATGATCACCGACGAGATTGCGGATAAAATAGTGGCAGCAGGCATCGAGGCGGTAAAAATACGTTCCGTCTTCACCTGCAGGACGCGCCACGGCGTATGCGCGAAGTGTTACGGAAAGAACCTGGCCACCGGCAGGCCGGTGGAGGTGGGCGAAGCTGTCGGAATCATAGCTGCCCAGTCCATTGGAGAGCCGGGTACGCAGCTCACCATGAGGACCTTCCACACCGGTGGAATCGCCGGAAACGACATAACCCAAGGTCTTCCGAGGGTGGAGGAGTTGTTCGAGGCGAGAAGGCCGAAGGGCCAGGCCGTAATCGCTGAGAACTCCGGCACGGTGAGAATTCTGGATAACAGGAAGAAGAGGGAAGTGGAAGTCGCCGGTGACGACGGAGAGGTGAGAGTCTACCAGATCCCCTACGGTGCGCGGCTGACGGTAGAAAACGGCAGCCGGGTGGAGGCCGGCGACCCCCTGTGCGAAGGCCCCATAAACCCCCACGATATCCTGAGGATAAAGGGCGTGGAAGGTGTAGAGGCTTACCTCTTGCAGGAAGTGCTAAAAGTCTACAGGATGCAGGGTGTGGACATAAACGATAAGCACATC
>QGUT01000023.1 GCA_003242255.1 Bacillota bacterium | reverse complement strand
TTGCCTCCAGCTTCCTTCAGATTCCACCTCGCGGTGGACACCCTTGCCTTCGGCTAGCAGGCTAGTGCTGCCTCGCCTGCAGTGGACTTTCACCACCGAGTTAACGCCCATGCCGGGCGCACATAAACATAAAGTCCCGGGGTTGCCCCGGGACTTTTAATATTCTAATTGCATTTTGAATAACCGCAGGACCTGCAGACTACGCATCCGCCGTCGTGTTCCAGGACGCTGCCGCACTCGGGGCAAACGGCCTTCGGCCCTTTCTCCCGGCCTTTGTCATTAGAAGGAGAATCTAAAGTCGTGGCTGTATCAGAGGAGGCGTATATCTTCTTCAAATATTCCACGCCGTTTCCGCCTTCGCCCAGGTTCTGGCCGATGGCCCGCTCTATAGCCCTGGCTATGGCGTCCGGACACGACAATACCTTTATGTCCTTGTTGTTCGCCATCTGCCGCAGTGTCGAGTGACAGCGTATTCCTTTGAGCTGTTCTACAATGGACCTTACATCTATGCCGGAGCGCAGGGCCAGCGATATGAGCCGGCTGGTGGCCTCCGACTGGGAGGGACAACCTCCGGCCCTCCCCAGGTTGGTGAAAACCTCGCATATCCCGTTTTCATCGGAGTTTACGGTAATGTACAAATTTCCGCAGCCTATTTTGACCTTTTCGGTGCTGCCGTAGGTTATGCTGGGCCTTGGCCTCGGCTTTATGGTCTGCGGCGCCACTTCGCACTCGCAGGCGCTTTCAGCAGGTTCCTCGTTTCTCACTGCGCCCTTTTTGAGCACCTGCTCCTCCCGGCTCCCGTCCCTGTAAACCGTTACTCCCTTACAGCCCAGTTCGTAGGCGAGAAGATATACCTTTTTGACATCTTCACGGGTGGCGCTGTTGGGGAAGTTTACCGTCTTGGATACCGCATTGTCGGTATACTTCTGGAAAGCCGCCTGTATCCTTACGTGCCACTCTGGCGATACTTCGTGGGCGGTTACGAAAATTCGCTTTACATCTTCCGGTATGCCGGGAATATTCTTTAAGGAACCTTTTTCCAGTACCTCCTCCATGAGCTCTTTGCTATAAAGGCCGCGCTTTTTCATCTCCTCTTCGAAGAGCGGATAAACTTCGATGAGGCGCTGCTTGTCCAATACGTTTCGCTCGAAGGCCAGAGCGAAGATCGGTTCTATGCCGCTCGAGCAGCCCGCAATGATGCTGATGGACCCGGTCGGGGCAATGGTGGTCAAAGTGGCGTTCCTGATCGGCCTGGCTCCCGGCACGTCGTAGACGCTTCCTTCAAAATTGGGGAAAGCTCCCCTGGTCTCAGCCAGCTCCTTAGAGGCCTCCCGGGCTTCCCTCTGAATGAAGCCCATCACTTCTTCCGCGATTTTCAGGGCTCCTTCGGAATCGTAAGGAATCCCGAGTTTTATTAGCATATCGGCAAAGCCCATCACTCCGAGGCCTATCTTACGGTTGGCCTTGGTCATCCTCTCTATTTCCGGGAGGGGGTATTTATTTACATCGATCACGTCGTCCAGGAAGCGGACGGCCGTATGCACGGCTTCCTTCAATCCTTCGTAGTCAATTTCCCCATCTTTTACAAACGCCTTCAGGTTTATGGAGCCCAAATTGCAGCTTTCCATGGGAAGGAGAGGCTGTTCTCCGCAGGGGTTGGTGCTCTCTATCTGGCCCACGTGGGGAGTCGGATTGGCGGCATTCATCCGGTCTATGAAGATTACTCCCGGTTCGCCGTTCTTCCAGGCCATCTCTACTATGAGGTCGAAAACTCCCCTCGCTTTAAGTTTTCCCGTCACCTTGCCGGTGTGGGGGTCTACCAGCTCGTAAGTATCGTCCTTTTTGTAAGCCTCCATGAACTCATCGGTGACGGCCACACTTATGTTAAAATTGGTGAGTTCCTTGTCGTCCTCCTTGCAGCGAATGAATTCCAGAATATCCGGGTGATCTACCCGGAGGATGCCCATGTTGGCACCCCTTCTCCGTCCCCCTTGTTTTACCGCTTCCGTAGCCGCGTTGAACACTTTCATAAAAGAAACGGGCCCCGATGCTTCGCCGCTGGTTGAGCGAACCAAGGCTCCCTTAGGCCTGAGCCGTGAAAAGGACATCCCGGTTCCTCCGCCGCTTTTATGGATTAAGGCCGCATTTTTTATGGCATCGAAGATGCCCTCCATGGAATCCTCCACGGGGAGCACGAAGCACGCCGAAAGCTGTCCCAACTCTCTTCCCGCATTCATTAAGGTGGGGGAATTGGGAAGGAATTTGAGCTCGGCCATCAAGTCGTAAAACTTCTCAGCCCAGTATTCCGGGTCGCCCCCGTAGTTTTTCTCGGCCTGGGCCACCGCCTTCGCTACCCTTTCCATCATCTCTTCGGGGGTTTCAACTATATTGCCTTCTTCGTCTTTTGCGAGATACCGCTTTCTGAGCACCACCTTGGCATTTTCGGAAAGAACAATTTTCTTTCGATTCACCTTTTCACCTCGCTTCATAAAACCACTGCACAAGTCCATTATAGGCATAACGTTTTATTTTTTTCAAAAACCCCTGTCCGAGGGTTTCTGGCAATTACATTTCTTTTTCATTCATTACTGGCCCATTCTTGCTTTTTTCTGCCGGGCAATAAAAAAAGCGGCCATTGACCGCTTGAAATTTTCAAACATTCTTTTTGCTGCATTCACTGCAAAGTCCATAGAATTCCATGCAGTGGTGGAAGACCTCCCACCGGTTCTTTTCCGATACCTCTTGGTCGATTTTTTTATTTACTTCGACGCCTTCCACATCGAAAACCTGACCGCAATTTACGCAAATAAAATGATAATGGTTTTCGGGATTTCCGTCGTACCTGCTGCATTTTTCGCCGCATTTGAGTTCCATTATCTTGCCCATTTCCTTGAGCACCGCCAGGTTGCGGTAGACGGTCCCAAGGCTGATGTTCGGTATTTTCTCCCTCACCTTCTCGTATATCCAATCGGCTGTCGGATGGCTTTTAGTGCTTTTTAAGACTTCCAGAATAGCTGCTCTCTGCCTGCTATTTCTCATCGGCTTATTTATCTCTCTCTCCCGCATTTATACTATTTTTCCTCCTTAGCAGTCTCGACCTTCACAAATGTTTCTTTAGCTTCACACTGCGGGCACTTTCTGGGCTTGCAGCGGCCCTCTTTTTCATATCCGCAAGCGGAGCACTTCCAAACGGCCATCATCTGCACCTCCTTCAAAAATAATAACGATTACTATTTTCTACGCAAAACTATATAACATATTTTGATTAAAGTCAATAAAACATTAGCGCCTATATCTTAGTTTGTCCATTTTTTTAAAGACTAGTTGACTAAATAAAAACACCATTGTATAATAGATTACAATAATACTTGTATACAATTATGATTAGGGGGTGTCTCCCGTGCAAACCTTCGAAAAAGCGGATGCGGAGCAGATAATGAAAGAATTCCTGGAGGACCTGCTGTTCGCTTCAGCTTACATGGAACACTGATATTTTAAGTTTCCAAATACTTTTTTACCTCTTTCAGAACCTTTTTTGCGAATTCTTCTCCGTATTTTATGAGGTCGGGGATCAGGTAAAAGTCATCATATCCTATGCCGTGCACTTCCGGACAAAGGTAGAGAGCGGGATAATCTTGCCGGACGCTATGGTTTATTTCAGTTCCCATTATCTCCAGGGAAGCCATCAGCACATCCAGCATCGACTCCACCCTTCGCTTCCCCCCGCTCCTTCCCAGATCTACAGCTACAACCTTTTCCGCTCCCTGATGGTAAGCTATATTCACGGGGACGTTATTTTTTACGCCGCCGTCGATCAGCTTTCTACCTTTTATTCTTTTCGGCACGAAGATGCCGGGAAGGGAGAGGCTGGCCCTTACAGCGCTGGCTACCGACACGTCGCTTATGAAAACCGTATCCCTCAACTTTTCCCGAGGGATATTTTTTCTGGGGCAGAACACTACCGTCTCGCCGCTTTCCACGTCCACGCTCACCACTGAAAGCGGAATTTTGAGCTCATCAAAGGTTTTTCCTCCGAAGAGGTTATTCAGCCAATTTTCGATTCGGTCTCCCTTAAAAAGCCCGTCGGGCTTTTTAGTCAGGGCGAAGGGCCGGTCCAGCCAGCAGCGGTAAAGCAAGGCCAATACCGCGGCCAGCGGGAAAGCCGGATCCAAGGCCTTCCAGGGCTTCATGTTCTTAATTTCCCTGGCGAACCAATCTATATTCACACCGCAGGCGTAAAAGGCCGCCGCTATGGCGCCGGCGCTGGTGCCAGCCACGATTTCCGGGTAAAATCCGCTTTCTTGCAGGGCTTTTATTATCCCGAGGTGCACCGCACCTCTGAAGCCACCACCGCTTAAGACCAGGCCGAACCTGTATTTGAAAGGTGCCACGGCTTTTTCCTCCCCTTCCAAAAAACTTCAGTACATTATATTTTTTTGGTACATAAAAAAACCCCGTCGGATAACATCCGCGGGGTTTTTTGCCTTATTACCTCGGAGGAAGTTCCGGAGTCTCGCCGCAGCGCTCGAGGAGAGCCAGCCACCTGTTGTCCACTTCTTCCTGCAAAGCTTTGATGAGGTGTTCGTTGCCGGGTTTAAATAAGTGCCTGAACCTGCCCTGAGGCTTGAGGAACTCCTCTATCGGCACGTACTTCTTGGGCTTGTAATTCAGCTTCCACTTGCCGTTTTCCACTTCGAAGAGCGGCCAGAACCTGGTTTCCACCGCCAGCTTCGTTATTTCCACGATATCGGGGGTATTGTAGCGCCATCCGCGCGGGCACGGGGAGAGCACGTTGATGAAAGCCGGCCCTTCAACTTCCAGAGCCTTTCTGGCTTTCTTGTGCACATCCTGCCAGTTGTGTATCGCCGTCTGGGCGACGTAGGGGATGTTGTGGGCCGCCATTATAGCAGTCAGGTCCTTCCTCGGCTGCTGTTTACCGGGAATCACTTTGCCTGCCGGGCTTGTGGTGGTGTCTGCCCCGGTGGGAGTCGCGCTGGAGCGCTGAATACCGGTGTTCATGTAAGCCTCGTTGTCCAGACATACGTAAACCATGTTGTGGCCTCTTTCCATGGCCCCGGAGAGCGACTGCAAACCTATGTCGTAGGTTCCACCGTCGCCGCCGAACGCTATGAATTTAAATTCTTCATTAACCTTGCCCCTTCTCTTCAAGGCTTTGTAGGCGGCTTCCACACCGCTTATGGTAGCGCCGGCGTTTTCAAAGGCATTGTGGATAAAAGAGCATTTCCATGCGGTATAGGGATATATGGTGCTGGCCACTTCCAGGCAGCCCGTCGCGCAGCCCACGACCACATTGTAGCCTTCCGCCGCATTGAGTATCATCCTGACCGTTATGCCGTGGCCGCAACCGGCGCACAACCTGTGGCCACCGACGAATCTCTCTTCAACCTTGGATAGTTCCTTCAAAGTCGCCATCACGACACCTCCTATTCTCTAAGACCCAGGTATTTTACAGTCTCGTCGACCCTTCCGGTCTTCCTTATATTCTCAAGGTCCATGAAAACTTTCTCCACATCTTCTAACCTCAAGTCTCTACCGCCGAGGCCGTAGATGTAGTTTACTACTTTTATGTCATTCTTCAGGTCGTACAAGGTGTTCCGAACATCTGCAAACATGGGTCCTCCGCAGGTAGAGAAAGTTTCAGCTCTGTCCATGACTGCCACAGCTTTGACACCTTTTAAGGCTTCGCGAATCTCATCTTGCGGGAAGGGCCTGAAGACCCTGGGCTTTAACACGCCAGCTTTAATGCCCCTGGCTCTGAGTTCGTCGGCCACTCCTTTTGCGGTTCCTGCCGCCGAATTGAGCACGACTACCGCCACGTCGGCATCGTCCAATTTGTACGCCTCGAAGAGGCCGTATTCTCTCCCGGAAATTTTCGCATATTCCTTGCCGATCTCTTTTATCACTTCTTTTGCCTTTTTCATTGCTTCGGTCTGCTGGCGTTTGTGTTCGAAGTAAAACTCGTACATGTCAAAGTTGCCCATCGAAACGGGGTTCTGGGCATCTAACAGGTAATCCAGGGGCACTCTAGTGCCCACAAAATTCCTGACGGTCTCGTCGTCCAGCACTTCCAGCACGTCCATGGCGTGGCTGGTGATGAAGCCGTCCATGTTCACCATGACCGGAAGCTGCACATCGGGATGTTCGGCTATGCGCACAGCCTGAATCATGTTGTCGTAAGCTTCCTGGGCGTTTTCGGAATAGAGCTGTATCACACCGGAATCCCTGAGTCCCATGGCATCGCTGTGGTCGCAGTGGATGTTGATGGGGCCGCTCAGGGCGCGGTTCACTACCGGGAACACTATGGGCAGTCTCATGGAAGCGGCGATATAGACCACTTCAAACATCAGCGCCAGACCCTGGCTGGAAGTTGCGGTCATGGCCCTGGCTCCTGCAGCCGACGCACCGATGGCGGCGCTCATGGCGCTGTGCTCGCTTTCGACAGCCACGAACTCGGTATCGACTTCCCCGTTGGCTACGAAGGATGAAAAGATCTGGACTATCTCAGTCTGGGGAGTTATCGGGTACGCAGCTACTACGTCCGGGTTTATTTGTTTCATTGCCTGTGCTACCGCTTCGTTTCCGGTAAGCGCCACCTTAGTTTTCATCCTTGTTCGCCTCCTTTGCCTTCTCTATTTCATCCTCGGAAATCATATCTATCGCATTGCGCGGGCAGACCTTGGCGCAGATTCCACAACCCTTGCAGTGCTTGTAGTCGAATTTCTCAAACTTTCCGTCCTTTGCTATTACCGATGCGTCGGGGCAATACCTCCAGCAGAAGAGGCAGTGTATGCAGCGGTCTTCAATCCATACGGGTCTTATGGACCTCCAGTCGCCGGTCTCGTAAGAATTGGCATTGCCCGGCTCGTAAATGTTGCCAGCCTTGGTCAGTTCATACCACTTCATGTCGGCTTTGACTACTCTCGTCCTGGTGCCGGAACCGAAATTCATTCTCCCTTCACCTCCTGGTAGGCCCTCTCTATGGCCTTCAAGTTCCCCTCGATCACTTCTGGCTTAGACTTGAATTTCTTAGCGAGCTGCTCCCTCATGTGAACCATGAATTCGTCGAAGGGGATTATTCCGGTGGCTTTGACAAAAGCTCCCATCATGGGAGTGTTGGGAATGGGTCTTCCGATAGTTTCCAGGGATATCTGGGCAGCATTCACCGTGTAAATCTTGCCGCCTTTGATGCCCAACATCTCCCTGATTTCAGCCGGAGTCTTTGTGGTGTTGATGATGTAAATCCCGTCCTCCGGTACCCCATCGGTTATTTTGGCCTTCCCTATCAACGTGGGGTCGAGCACCATAACTATGTCCGGGTTTATTACATTGGAGTGGATGTATATCGGCTCATCGCTGATCCTGTTGAAAGCCAGGATTGGAGCACCCATCCTCTCCGGGCCGTATTCAGGAAAGCCCTGGACATACTTTCCCATCGCGGCTACCGATTCAGCCAGCATGAGAGCTGCCGTCTTTGCTCCCTGGCCGCCCCTAGCATGCCAGCGAATCTCCAGCACTTTTGCCATGAAATTTTTCCTCCTTTCGGATTTTTTTCCTGTTATAAAACATAAATTGGATAGACATACTGTAATAATACATATCTTGCGTCAAATTATAACAGAAGCTGGAAGTCTTATTATTACGGTTCTCTGTCCGATGATACAGTATCCCCTATTCAAGTATAACAGAGTAGAAATGGACCGTCAAGCAGATCTTCTACCGCCGAAATTGTGCTGGAGGAGCGATTCGCCAGGGAACTTTTACGGAAAAAGCCTTCGCTGGATAAAATTCGTATAAACTTCGCCCCGCCTGAAGAAGGCGTTATCCATTATTTTGATGTGAAAGGATATATTGGTGGATATGCCTTCTATCCTCAGTTCCTCCAGGGCCCTCTTCATCCGCAGAATGGCTTCCTCTCGCGAAGGCGCCCACGCCATGACCTTGGCTATCATGGAATCGTAAAAGGGCGGCACCACGTATCCCGGATATACAGCCGTGTCAACCCTGATACCGGGGCCCCCTGGTACATGGAAAAACTCTATTTTCCCTGGCGTCGGAACAAAATTCCTCATTGGATCTTCGGCGTTAATCCGGCATTCGATGGCATGTCCGTTCAATTTTACATCTTCCTGCTTTATTTCTAATTTTTCCCCTGCTGCTATTAGTATTTGTTGTTTTACGAGGTCTATCCCGGTAACCATTTCCGTGACCCCGTGTTCCACCTGAATCCGGGTATTCATCTCTATGAAATAGTAATTTCCGTTTTTATCCAGGAGAAATTCAATGGTGCCGGCGCTGGAATAGCCTATGAGTTTTGCAGCCTTTACGGCGTCCTTACCCATTTTTTCTCTGAGTTCCGGGGAAAGGGCTGGCGACGGCGCCTCTTCCAATATTTTTTGGTGCCGCCTCTGGATGGAGCAGTCCCTCTCGTAAAGGTGAACCACGTTGCCGTAAGCATCGCCCAAAATCTGGATTTCCACGTGTCTCGGCTCTTCGATGTACTTTTCAATATAAATCTGCGGGTTGCCGAAAGCCGCTTTGGCTTCCTGCCGGGCGAGGGCCACGGATTTCCTGAGTTCTTCCGGGTTCTGGGCGATCCGCATACCCCTCCCGCCCCCGCCGGCGGCAGCCTTTATTATGACCGGATAGCCTATCTCTCCGGCCACCGACAGCGCCTGGTCCTCATCTTCTATGATCCCGTCGGAACCGGGGACCACCGGAATCCCGGCCTTTTCCATTTCCGCTTTGGCCGACGCCTTGTCGCCCATGACCTCTATACAACGGGATGAAGGCCCGATGAATGTAATGCCGCACGTTGCGCACATTTCCGCAAAATACGGGTTTTCGGCCAAAAAGCCGTACCCCGGATGGATGGCGTCGGCCTTTTTGGTCTTGGCAGCGGCTATTATGTTCTGCACATTGAGGTAGCTCTGGGCGGGCGAGGGGGGCCCTATGCACACGCTTTCATCGGCGAGCTTCACGTGGAGGCTTTCCCGATCGGCCTCCGAATACACCGCCACCGTCCTTATGCCCAATTCCCTGCACGCCCGTATAATCCTTACCGCAATCTCTCCCCGGTTGGCTACGAGCACTTTTTCGAACATCGCACCTACTCCCTTTCTATTTTGAAAAGTACCTGGCCGTATTCCACCGGGTGGCCGTTTTCTACCAGTATCTCCGCTACCCTGCCGGCTACATCGGAAGTTATCTCGTTCATCAATTTCATGGCCTCGATTATGCACAGGGTCTGCCCCGGCCTTACCCGGCTTCCGACTTCCACGAAAGGCGGCGCATCGGGGGCCGGAGCCCGGTAAAAGGTTCCCACCATGGGGGATTTTATTTCCACCATATTGCCCGAGTGTTCGACCTGTTCTGCATTTTTCGGCTTTTGCTCCTGAGACTCTCCCTTTTCAGCTTTGCTGCGGCTAAATCCGTCTCTTTTAATATTGAGTTTTACCCCTTCGCTCTCTATGCTGAGTTCGGTGATTCCCGTCTGCTCCAAAGTCCTTATAAGTTCGGTGATCTTTTTAAGGTCCATATTTTCTTCCTCCCCCTCCCGTTCTTTTACTTCAGCCTTCCCGCGCCCTCCTCCGGGCACGAGCTTCCCTTCCTTTCGCTTTTCCATAAACTTTCTGGCCACCTGAGGAAAGAGGGCGTACGAGATCACATCTTCTTCGCTCAAAGCCAGATCCCCGATTTCAGTCCTCGCCCTTTCCATGGCGGGCTCTAAGTAATCGGCGGGCCTGCCGCTAATGGGCCTTTCGTCTCCTATTACCTTCTCCCTCACCTTTTCGTCAATTTCAGCAGGGGGCTTCCCGTAAAAACCTTTTACGTAATTTTTTACTTCTTCCGGAATTATCCTGTACCTTTCGCCCATCAGGACATTTAACACGGCCTGAATCCCCACTATCTGGCTCGTGGGGGTGACCAGAGGAGGATAGCCCAGTTCGGCCCTGACCCTGGGTATTTCCTCCAGCACCTCTTTCAGGCGGTGTTCGGCCTTTTGTTCTCTAAGCTGGCTTACCAGGTTGGAAATCATACCTCCCGGGACCTGATGTTCGAAGACCTCCATGTCGGTAAGCCGAGTGACTCCTCGCTCAAATCCGAGCTTCCGACGAAGTTCATCGAAGTACTCCGCTATTTCGAATAGAAGGTGCATGTCGAGGCCCGTATCCCATTCGGTTCCCGAAAGGGACCTCACCAGAGTTTCCACCGGGGGCAGAGAGGAGCCGAAGGCGAGAGGGGTGCTGGCGGTATCCACCACGTC
This sequence comes from Bacillota bacterium, assembly GCA_003242255.1. GTDB lineage: Bacteria > Bacillota > Thermosediminibacteria > Thermosediminibacterales > Thermosediminibacteraceae > Fervidicola. Next base: position 5,272 of record QGUT01000023.1, on the reverse strand, counting down.
CACTCCTGCCCTCACGGCTTCCAGATAGGCCCCGAGGGCCAGCCCTCCTATGTAATGGCTGTGAAGCTGAACGGGCACCTTCAATCTTTCTTTAAGAAGTTTGACCAGTTCATAAGCCACAAAGGGCGAAAGGAGCCCCGCCATGTCTTTTATGCACACGGAATCCACGCCCATTTTCTCGAGCTCCAGGGCCACATTGAGGAAGTGGTCTATGGTGTGCACGGGGCTTACGGTGTAGACTACCGTCCCCTGCACGTGGGCTCCTTCCCTCTTGGCTATTTTTATGGGGTATTCCATATTCCTCAGGTCATTTAAGGCATCGAATATTCGGATTATGTCTATCCCGTTTTCAACGGCTTTTCCTATGAAAGCTTCCACCACATCGTCGGGGTAGTGCCGGTATCCCACCAGCGACTGGCCCCTCAGGAGCATCTGTAGGGGGGTTTTTTTCACGTATTTCTTTATCGTCCTCAAGCGTTTCCAGGGGTCCTCGTCGAGATACCGGAGGCATACGTCGAAAGTGGCGCCTCCCCACACTTCCAGAGAGTGATAGCCGACGCTGTCTATTTTTTCAAGCACGGGCAGCATGTCGTCCAGGGTCATTCTGGTGGCCCAGAGGCTCTGATGCCCGTCCCTTAAAGTCACATCGGTGATTTTTAATTTCCCCATGACACGATCCCTCCGGCGGTGTTTTCGAATGACATATAAAATTATTTTTGTAATTATACATGAATACCGAATTATTGTCAATTTAAACGAATTTTTATTCGGAAAAATAAAAAACCCTTCGAATCCATCGAAGGGCCTTATGAGGATTTTTTTCGCTCACAGAATGCTATTTAGCGCAATCAGAAGGAGCACGCCCGGAATTCCTAAAAACCCGACGATCAGAGCGTTTAATGGATTTAAAGCAATATGAAGTCCCACGTAATTGCCTATGAAATTTAAAAGGACCAGCATCAGGCCGCCCACCACGGCGTTGTATATGAGCTTTAACACCAGCCTTATCGGGCCCAGAAGCATTCTGCCCAAGGCATAGAGCATGAGGAGCCCCAGTGCGTAGGCCAGTATGGCCCCTATGTCAATCTGGTTCACGACTTTTCACCTCCGAACCTTTTTGTACAAAGATTATTACTGTCGCCCGGAGGTTATTCCCTGCTCCCGCGCCTTTTTTAAAAGGTAAATGTACTTCCTCCTGGCTGCCTCCATGATGTATATGGCGTGGTCCACCAGGTCTGGATCCGTTACGCTCTGGAAGTATTTTTCAGCGGTTAAAAGTTCCTCATGGGCCTTTTTAATTTCGTCGTCTAAGGAAAACTCCTGGGGCTTTATTATACCGTCCTGGTCCTCTAAAAGAAAAGAAGAAAGTCCTGAGAAGAACCTTACGATATCCTCCTTTTTCAAACTGACCACCTCTTTTGAAATTTTATCCAATTTCGCAGGTTTTATTCCGGTGGTTCTGCTAAAAACAAACCAATAAAAAAAGAGCCGGCCTTATTTTTTTAAGCCAGCTCTCTTTTGTGCTTTGAGAATATCAGCAATCGATCCAGATGTAATGTTTCTCTTCGCTCACTCTTTCAATTTTCCCGTTGTTTTTAAGGGCGACCTTAATTGAACTTATATTGTCGTTTTTAATAGTGAGCAATACTCTATCAATGCCGAACTTCCTTGCTTCCTCGATTAACAGTTTCAGCAAAATCGTGCCGTAGCCTTTGTCCCGCTGACCCGGCCGTATCGCATATCCGATATGGCCGCCGTCTTTTCTGAGTTTCTCCGTCAAAAAGTGGCGCAGCTTGCCGAACCCCACCGGATACCCGTCCACGTACAGCCAGTAAAGGCTGTCGGGGACCCGCCAGCCGTCGATAAGCTCCCTGACCCTGGAAAAAGAGTCCCTCTCGATGAGCCATTGCTTAAATTCCTCAAAGGTCATTCCTTTTACCGGGTTGATAAAGCCGTTTTCGTCCGCGGGCATCTCCTGAAGCATCTCGTAAACGTCCATGCCGTCGTTTATCGATAATTTTCTCAGTTCAAACTGCACCCATCTCCCCCCTCCCCCCTGACTCGGGCCGCTGATTTTAGAATTTTTTAGCATATATTTTCTATGCTGTCAATAGTGGAAAAAAACACGGCTCAGGGCTTTGCCCTTGAAAGCCGTGCCTTTAATCCATTAGAGAAAGTCCCTATTTTAAGTATTCCATTGGCCTATAGGAACTGAGATCATAATGCCTCACATAAATCAGAGGCGAAAATTCCCATCGGTCTCTATAGCCTTGTACACCGTCCACGCTAATTGCCATATCTATCAATATGTCTTTTTCGTACCACTTACCCACTTCCAATCCCTGCTCTCTTAAGAACGCCGGATCGGTAGGCGGGTAGTAAATTATCCTCAAAGTGGCCCTGCACAAATCGCCCCAGTTTAAATACATCAGCGATTCGTCGGTTACCAATTCGGCCTGGGAAACCACCTTATACTTCTTGTACTTTTCGATTTCGTTTTTTATCATTTTATCGGGGAAGATCATATCTTCCACTTTCCTATCATTGCCTTTTTCATCCACATAACCATTGGTAGGCAGCCCGGGATTGTGATAGAAAAGCACCCGCCTTTCGTAATTGCCTACTCCGCTTTGCCCCGTGTATGTACTGTAATACTTGGCTTCGGCATGCAAATTCCTGTAGTCCACCGTATATCTGGTATTGAAATATAACTCGTACATTGGCCTGTAGAGTTTCAAAGTGCTGTCTTTCAATTCGTAGTTGTATTTGTTCATGATTGCGTATTTCTCCTTATCCAGCTTTAACGGGTACTCGTAAAGCCTCCTGCTCACATAAGGAGAAATCGAACGCCAGAGGTCGGCATTATACGGCCTTTCCACTTCCGGCATGGGCTTTTCTCCCAACTCCCTCATATTTTCCGCAAGGGTTATTAAGGCTTCACCGGCGCTCAACGAACCGAATTTTTTAATTCGTTCTATCCACTCCTCCGCTTCTTCTTTGGTCAGAAAATCATAGGGCCTCATTTCACCGCTTTCATTCGTGTCAATTATACCAGCCAGGTATAAAGTTACCATCTCCTTCTGGTAATTAGGCGTTATCATGCGGATGTCCGCTATATGCCCCCGGTAATTTTCCCATTCGAGCAGCGCAAAATATTTCGGGCTTATGCTGTTAATCAGTTCATTAATTTGATAGGGCTGAAGCCTGTGGTTCAGCGTATATCCCTGAATAAACAGGTCATTGTCGCCGGAAGTAAATAGGGCTGTCATGCCGGTCAAATCATCCATGATTCTCGCCATCGTCAGAGCGGCTTCTCTTCTCAAAATGGGCTTTTCGTAAGACGGGTACTCGGCCGAAGGCCTCACGTATCCCCTTTCAAAAGCGTAATCCATGGTGGCTTCCCGGCCCAAGGCCTTAAGGAGCTGCGTCGTAAATTCCTTTACGCTCAATGTTTTGCTAAAATCCACCGGCAATTCGGGGACTTTCCTCTGATCTTTTTCCAGGAACCTCATGAGAATCGCACTGGCTTCCGCCCTCGTGGCGTTTTTATCAAAACCCAAACTGCCATCGGAAAATCCGCCCATGATTCCCGAAGTAAAAATCTTCAACGCGACATCCTGAGCTGCAGGGTCCAGGCTGTAATAATCTGTAACAAGATAATAATACTCCCTGTAATTGTCGGGGACATCCAGGCCTATGCCCTTTTCTACCGCAGCGGTCCCCGTCCCGGCCCGGACGATCATCCTCGCCATTTCGCCCCTGGTGATATTCCGGGCAAAATCGGAGAATTCTCCCTCCCGAACAATGCCTAACTCTTTGGCCCTGTCTATGTAGCCCTGCGCCCAATAACCGCTTTGAGAAGGTTTTATCTCATCATCGATGGCAGAAATAAGGATTTTGATGAATTCGTCCACCTTGATTTTGGCGTTGGGCCTGAAAGTCCCGTCGGGGTAACCGCCGATTAAGCCTTTTTTGGTCAAAGCCATGACATTATCATAGAACCAGTCGGTCTTTTTTACATCGACAAAATAAATGGAATCATCGGCAACAGCTTTCGACGGAGTTAAATGAAACCCAGAGGGCAAAAGCAGGCTAAACATTACAGCCAGTGCTATAATTGTGGAAAGACATTGAAATTTCTTCATCGTGGGGCCTCCTTTTACAGCCTCGCCTTGCCTGTAATGTGCTCGATATTAATTTTGATAACTTTCGTATTGATGCCGTTCTCCCTTATGCATTCCAGTCCCTTTTCCTCAAACTCGCCCGAGTATTTTTTGACCAAGGCTATCAACGCATCCTCTTTTTCCTCGCCGTGCACTTCCGCTGCTTTTCCGAACACGATCACGCTTTTATACCTGTAACTCAGCTTATCGGGCAGCGGTTCGGTATGGCCGACCACGCAAAAGGAAACTTTATCGTTATACGCGATGTTGTCCAGTTTGTGTCCCTCGGCAGCGCAGTGGAAATAGATGTTTCCCCTGTGGTATATGTAGTTTAATGGAACACCGTAAGCATATCCGTTTTCGCCCGCGGTGGACAGGACCCCGTATGGGGCGCTTTCCAATAATTTAATAGCCTGCTCCCTATCCATACTCCTGTCTTTTCTTCTCAGTTCTTTAAACATATCACACCTTCTCCCTTTTCTTAATCGCGTTAAAGAAACCCGCAACATATCCCGCGCCTATTGCCTCATTTTGCCGAATACCATTCCTATAGCATTGCCGATCAATGCAATAGCGCCGTACACAAATATGTATATCCAGGCCGTTGAATTATAAAAAATCGGGATGGTTGGAATAAATAGAATTGCTACAATTACGGCATAGGGCAAATAAAAAGAATTCCTTATCCCATAAAAAACCGAACAAATAAAGCAAATTAAAGGCAGAGCTCCGAGCAATATGAACATAGCCGACCCAGTATCTTTAATCAAAAGAGGAAACAGATAAAAAGCCGGCAAAATTACTGCCAAATATGGAATCATAGCTCTCAACTTTTCCATTTTTTACTTTTCGGTACCACCTTTCCATCGGCTTTACCTTCTGGCAAGTTCTTTCAGAGCTTCTATATTTTCTCCTATAACTTTTTCAATCAATTGATCAATATCCTGATCCTTATTTTTGTTATCTTCCAAATTCATCCCTCCTCGTATAATATGTCTTAGAAATTATCAAGAAGTTTTTATAGCTTCTTGATAATAAGGTGTGCCTTTGCGAAAATTAATTTGGGTTGGTCTGGGGTCACTCTTAATCCCCCCTGTAGCCCACAAATA
>QGUT01000022.1 GCA_003242255.1 Bacillota bacterium | reverse complement strand
TTTTTACGGGGGAAAGAGTTGCAAGGGCCCAAAATGTTCGGGCCCTGCAGCTTTTTTGTTTTTTGGGGGGAATATATTACCATAAAATATGGGCCTTCCGAGGGAAGGATTTTTGGGTTTTGTGTCGAACTTATGTAATAACTATGGGGAGTTGATAGAAGGTGCAGCACATTATAGAAATGGTGGGAGTCTCGAAAATTTACCCGGGCGGTTGCGTAGCCCTGAAAGATATAAACGTAAAGATAGAAAAGGGTGAGTTCGTCTTTCTCGTCGGGCCGACGGGAGCAGGTAAATCTACATTTCTTAAACTTCTTTTTCGCGAAGAATTGCCTACCCGCGGCCAGATTTTCATAAACGGAAAAAACATTACCCGCCTGAAGCCCAGGGAAATACCTTATCTCAGAAGAAGACTGGGGGTAGTTTTTCAGGACTTCAGGCTCCTCCCCCAAAAGACCGTTTACGAAAACGTGGCCTTTGCCATGGAAGTAATAGAAGCCCCTCCAAAGGAGATCAAAAAGAGGGTGCCCAAAGTTTTAGAGATGGTGGGGCTTTTGCACAAGATGAATTCCAGGCCTCACGAACTCTCGGGGGGAGAACAGCAAAGAACTGCTTTGGCGCGGGCCCTCGTCAATAACCCGGACGTGCTGATCGCCGATGAACCTACGGGCAACCTGGACCCCGACACTTCCTGGGAGATAATGAAACTGCTGGATGAAATCAATAAAAAAGGCACCACCTTAATTGTCGCCACCCATGCCAAGGACTTGGTTGATGCCATGAGAAAGAGAGTTTTGCACATAGAAGGCGGAAAGCTTGTCAGAGACGAAGAGAGAGGGGTTTACCGCTGTGAAGTTTAGAACCGTTCGCTACTTTTTCAAAGAAGCCTTTGCAAACCTCTTTCGAAACGGGTGGATGAGCCTGGCCTCCATAGGAGCCGTAGCTTCGGCCTTGATAATATTCGGCTCTTTTTTGATGATTTCGATTAATTTTGATTACATAGCGAAAACCGTAGAGTCTCAGGTGGAGATCACGGCATACGTGAAGGATTCGGTGGACCAGCTTAAAATGAACCAGATCGAATTGAGCATAAAAGGCCTGGATGAAGTCAAAGAGGTCGTCTTCGTGTCGAAGGAACAGGCTCTGGAGGAATTTAAAAAGCAGGTGGGCGAAGAACTTCTGGAGGGCATAGAAAATCCCTTGCCCAATTCCTTTCGGATAAAGGTACAAACCCCTCAGGAAGTGGCAGGAGTTGCGGAAAAGATACAAAAAATAGACGGCATTGAGGAAGTGAAATACGGCAAGGGCGTTGTTGAAAAACTTTTTAAGATAACTTACTGGATGAGGATGTTGGGCCTGGGCGTAATGGCTATCTTTGCTGTAATATCGGTTTTCATCATATCGAACACCATAAGGATTACAGTTTTTTCCAGGCGGCGCGAGATAAGCATAATGAAATACATAGGTGCCACCGACTGGTTCGTCCGATGGCCTTTCCTGCTGGAAGGCATGATGCTCGGGTTTTCGGGTTCGCTCATCGCCATCGCTCTGCTGGCTTTAGGTTACAGTTATATTTACGATCTTGTGAGGATAAATATTCCCATGATTTCCCTATTGCCCTTGAGGGAATTTTACGATTACAGCCTGGGATTGCTGATGGTAGGGACCTTTTTAGGGGCCTTTGGGAGCGGCTTCTCCATGAGGAGATTTTTGAAAGTGTAAGTGGAGGAGGGCTGGTTTTGAAGCGAAAACTATTCAGGTTCGTGAGCACAATTTTGGCTTTGCTTTTCATCGCGACATCCCTGGCTCCTGCAAAAGCGGACGAGCTGGAAAAATTGAAGAACCAGCAGAACGTGATTACGAAAAAAATCAACGAGATAAAAAAATCTTTGAAAAAAATTGACTCCCAGAAGGACAATGTGATCGAAGAACTAGAAGCCATCGAGAGGGACCTGGAAGAGACTCAAAAGAAGCTCCAGGCCGCTGAAAGGGAACTGAAAATTACCCAGCAAAAACTGGCCGCGACCGAACAGGAATTGAAAAAGGCAGAAGAAGATATGAGAAAGCAGGAAGAGGACCTCAAAACCAGACTCAGGGCAATGTACAAGGCAGGGCCAGTGGACTATCTGGAAGTGATGCTTCAATCGGCCAGCTTTTCCGATTTTCTGACGAGGTTGGACATGGTAAAGCGCCTGCTGGACTATGACCGGGAACTCCTTCAGGAATATAGGGAGAAAAAGGAATTGGTGGAAAAGAAAAAGGCCGAACTGACGGCCTACCGCCAGGCTATCGCCCAGCAGTATCAGACCATAAACGCTCATAAGACCAAATTGGCTTCCCGACAGGCAGATCGCCAGAGGCTTTTAGCCGTTTTGGAGGAACAAAAGAGGGAATACGAGCGCCAGCAGGACCAGCTGGAAGAGGAATCCAGGAAGATTGCCGAGATGATACGGCAGATTCAGGCGAAAAAACCGAAGAGCTACGAGGGGAGCGGAGTATTTCAGTGGCCTGCCCCGAGTTCCAGAAGAATTACTTCGGAATACGGCTGGCGCGTGCATCCCATATACAATAGCAGGCGCTTCCATACAGGGATAGACATCGGAGCTCCTATGGGAAGCAATGTGGTGGCAGCGGAAAGTGGCGAAGTGATATATGCGGGCTCTTACGGCGGATACGGCAACACTATAATTATTGACCACGGCGGAGGCATTTCAACCCTATATGCTCACCTGTCTAAAATACTGGTAAAGGTAGGGCAGGAGGTGAAAAGGGGAGATAGAATAGGCCTGGTCGGGAGCACCGGCATATCTACGGGACCCCACCTCCACTTTGAAGTGAGAAAGAACGGTCAGCATGTGAACCCGTGGAATTGGTTACAATAATGTGATATAATATTAAAAATGAGATTGGTGATTTTGAGGAAATTAAGGGGTAAGATGAATGCTGACCGAAAAAGGGAAAAAGATTATTAAGAGGTCAATTACATATCTCATCGTCTTTGCCGTTGCGTTCTTCTTAGGGGCTGCTATCGGGGTCAAGCCCCTTTCTGCTTTAAAAGAAAAACCAATCACCGAGGATCCAGCTCCCGCGAAATCCGGAGAGGTTTCAGAACTTGCCCCAGCTTTAGAGGTGCTGAAGTACATCCGCGAAAGGTATGTTAAGGATGTCTCGGAGGATGTGTTAATACGGGGGGCCATAAACGGTATGGTCCAGGCCTTAGGGGACCCCTATTCGGTTTTCATGGAACCCGAGGAATTTGAGGATTTTCTAATTTCCGTGAACGGCAGCTTCGAAGGGGTGGGGCTTTCCCTGGATGTGGACCAGGAGACCGGTTCGGTCATCGTGGTGGCTCCCATAGAAGGGACTCCGGCTCACAAAGCCGGCATTCGCCCCCGGGACCGGATAGTCAAGGTGGACGATGTGGAACTAAAGGGAAAGGGCCTCGACGAAGCCGTAAGGCTGCTTAGGGGTAAAAAGGGCACCAAGGTCACCATTTACGTGGAAAGGCCTGGAGTTGAACAAATTTTAAGGTACGAGCTGGTGAGGGACGAGATAAGGCTCAAGACGGTAAAATGGGAGTTGTTGGAGAACGGCATCGGCTACGTGAGGATTTCTTCCTTTGACTCCTATACGCCCGACGAATTTAGAAATGCACTCCTGGATCTGCAGAAAAAGGGAGCAAAGGCCCTGGTTCTGGACCTCAGGGACAACCCGGGAGGCGCTCTGGATGCGGCGGTAGAAGTGGCGGATATGTTGATGGGAAAAGGACTGGTGGTCTTCACCAAGGACAAGTACGGCAATACGCTGGAAGAGTATTACTCAGACGAAGCGATGGTGGAACTACCGGCGGCGGTGCTCGTTAACGAAAACAGTGCCAGCGCGGCCGAGATCGTTTCCGGGGCCTTGCAGGATGCAGGGAGGGCCGTGCTGGTCGGGAAGAAGACCTTCGGAAAGGGCACCGTGCAGGAACTGGTGCCTTTGAGCGACGGATCGGGCCTTAAAATGACCATCGCCAGGTACTACCTGCCCAGCGGCCGGTCTATCGACGGGGAGGGAGTGGAGCCCGACATAGAGGCGGCTCTGGGAGAGAGTAGAGATGAGCAGTTGCAAAAAGCTCTGGAAATTTTGAAGACGAAGCTCTGAGGGGAAGGATTCATGTTTCCGCTGCTCAGCATAATCCGTTTCATTTTAGAAGGCATTCCACTTTCTTTGGCCAACCCGTTCTTCTGGATGGTGCTGATGATAATTTGGCTCCAGTACAGAAGAACCGCCGAGATGGAAGAAAAGATGTTCGGCTTTGTCAGGGAAAGTCCGGGGAGAAAAACCCTGTATTCCATTCTGGCCGGATTGCTGGGTGGTATAATAGGGAGCCTCGTAATAGTTTTTTTGGGCATAAGCATAACCGAAGCCGGGCTGACGTACGTATGGCCTTTGGCGATTCTCTTGATGCTCATCCACCCCCGCTTTATGTGTTTTTCCTATGCGGGAGGCATAATTTCCCTTTTTTCTCTCATCTTCGGCTTTCCCGAAATTGACGTGCCGGGGCTGATGGCACTAGTGGGTTCGCTCCACATGGTGGAGAGCCTGCTGATTTTTGCTACCGGCGATTTGAACAGCGCTCCCGTTTTTATCCATGATGACAGGTACGGGGTAATAGGAGGTTTTTCCCTCCAGGAATTCTGGCCCGTGCCCATAATGATGCTGGCGGTTACTGCAGGGCAGCTTTCTGCCCAGGATATGGTAAACATGCCCGACTGGTGGCCGATAGTCAAACCACCCGCCGGATGGGCAGGGCGTGAGGATTTAATTTACCTCATGGTGCCGGTGGTCGCTGCCCTAGGTTACGGCGATATAGCTTTATCCAGGACACCAAGGTCGAGGAGCCGCTCTTCGGCGGTAAATCTCCTTTTTTTCAGCATCGCATTGCTTTTCTTTTCGATAATGGCGTCGAGGATTTCTGCCTTTAAGTATGTGGCAGCCGTTTTTGCCCCGGTGGCTCACGAAACCCTCATAATTCTGGGTAAAAGGAGGGAAAAGCAAAGCACCCCTCTTTTTACACCGCCAGAAAGAGGAGTCCGGGTCCTGGACCTGGTTAAGGGATCGCCGGCTGATAAAATGGGTATAGAGCCCGGCGATGTGCTGCTCGCCATAAACGGCAGGCCGATATGGGCTGAAGATGATGTGCGCATAATAGTCGAGACAAGACCTACGTACGTATGGTTGGACGTTGTAAAGCCCGATGGGGAATTTAGAACGGTGGAGATGGCCGCTTACCCAGAGGGCATGGGAATGCTGGGGGTCCTGGTCGTTCCCAAAAATAGAGAAGTTCCCTTTGTGGTGGTAGAGGAAAAAGGGCTGATTGAACGGCTTAAAAAACTTATAAATAGGAAATCAAATTAAAAGCTGCGGAAGCAGCTTTTTTTATTTTATATGAATAATATGGATTGAGCGGGAAATACTATTATCAGAAAGAAAGGAGGGAGGGATCGGTCGAATAAAGATTCAAACAAAAATTAAGAAAATTTACGGTTATTTACAACTTACATACTTGATATATTTTTTACTATATGATATAATGATTGTGAAAGATATAACAAGTTTTTGGTAGGCAAAGGAGGGGAAGGGAATGACCAGGCAACAGTACTTAGAGCGGGAGAGAGAGATGCTTCTCAGAGCTTATATGAATGCTTCTGAAGAAGAAAAAAAGGAAATTATGCTCAAGATAGTTAACATAGATTCTTTGTATGACGACAAGGATACTTATGGGCAACGTTCAGCTGGATTTTTTACCCGCCGGCGAAATAAGATAATCTATGTCAATTAAAGTGCGGAGAGGAGAGGCCTCTCCATGATTTATTTTAATGGAGAATTTACATAAGCGTCCAACTATCGATGAGTCGAGATGGTTGGGCGCTTTTTGATTCTTGAGATTTTCTTTCGGTTGTGCTAAAATTTGTGCGATCATCTGAAAACAAGGGGATGAACTTTTGTGGCAAAACTCCTGAAGTGGCTGAAGCCTTATAAAAACTACGTGGCGAGTTCGCTTCTTTTGGTATTTGTCCAATCGGTCTCCGAACTTTACCTTCCCAACCTCATGGCAGACATCGTGGATACGGGAATCTTAAACCAGGATGTGGGCTACATATTGAGAAAGGGACTTATCATGCTGCTCGTGGCCCTCGGGGGAACTGCTGCGGCGATCCTCGCGGGCTATCTTGCTTCTAGGGCCGCCATGGGTTTCGGAAGGGATCTGCGGGAAAACATTTTCAAGCACGTGCAAAGTTTTTCGCTGGCGGAATTCGATAAATTCGGGACCGCCTCGCTCATAACCCGGACGGTGAATGACGTTAACCAGATTCAGATGATGACGGTGATGGGGCTCCGAATGGTGGCAAGAGCCCCTTTGATGGGAATAGGCAGCGTGATTATGGCAGTCAACAAAGACGCGAGGCTTTCTATGGTTCTTCTCATAGCAGTCCCATTCCTCGCAGGAATCGCTTATTTTTTACACAGGAAATCGGTGCCGATTTTTGAAGACATCCAGAAGAAAATAGATAGGATGAATCTCATACTTCGTGAAAACCTCAGAGGTGTGAGAGTGATCCGAGCCTTTAACCGGGCGGAATACGAAAAAAATAGGTTTAAAGAAGCAAATCGGGACCTGACCGAAACGTCAATTAGAGTCAACCGGCTGATGTCGTTGTTCATGCCGCTCATTTCCCTCATCATAAACTTTACGATAATTGCCATCCTGTGGTTTGGGGGCCTAAGGGTAGAGCAAGGCACCCTCCAGGTTGGTGATCTGATGGCCTTCATCCAGTATGTCATGCACATCATGTTTTCCCTCATGATGGTCTCCATTGCTTTCGTCATGTTTCCGAGAGCTTACGCTTCTGCGTCCAGAATCGTCGATGTCCTGGAGACGGAGCCGGAAATAAAGGAGCCGGAAAATCCCGTGGAGTTGTATGAAATTAAAGGGACCATCGAATTTAAAAATGTTGCGTTCAAGTACCCAGGTTCCCAGGAGCCCGTCTTGCGAGATATATCTTTTAGGGCCGAGCCGGGAAAAGTTACAGCCATAATTGGAGGAACCGGCGCGGGCAAGACGACGATCTTAAATCTGATAATGAGGTTCTACGATGCGACCTCGGGCAGCATCCTGATCGACGGCGTTGATATAAAACGCCTGCCCCAGGGGAAGTTGAGGGATGCGATAGGATATGTGCCGCAGAAAGTGGTGCTCTTTTCGGGTACCGTTGAAGAAAATATAAGGTTCGGGAAGGATTTGGATCCTGAAGAAGTCGAAAGGGCAGCTCAAATAGCGCAGGCCTCCGAATTCATTTCGAAAATGGAGGACGGATATAATTCCGTAATCTCCCAGGGCGGCAAGAACCTTTCCGGCGGCCAGAAGCAGCGCCTTTCCATAGCCAGGGCTGTGGCAAAAAGGCCTAAAATTTACCTTTTCGACGACTGTTTTTCCGCCCTCGACTTTAAAACCGACGCGAAGGTGCGGGCTGCCATAAAGAGGGAAACGAAAGATAGCACCGTCATAGTGGTCGCCCAGAGGGTGGCGACGATCATGGACGCCGACCAGATTATAGTGCTGAAGGACGGCAGGATAGCAGGAATAGGAAAGCACAAGGAGTTGTTTAAAAACTGCCAGGAATACCGCGAGATAGTTTTATCCCAACTTTCCGAGGAGGAATTAGCATGAGCATCGGACCCAGAGGACCCATGTTTCACGGCCGGCGGTTTGGACCCAGGGGTGTCGGTGGACCGCCAATGGCAAGACCCGTTGAAAAGCCGAAAGACCTGAAGGGCACCTTGAAAAGGCTCCTGACATATTTAAAGCCCTTCTTGTGGCAGATCGCGATTGTTTTCGTTCTTACAATCCTTGCCAACGTATTCAACATATTCAGTCCCAGGATAATGGGAGATATAACTACTGAACTTTTTAACGGAATGGTTGCGAAAAGATCGGGATTGCCGGCAGAAATCGATTTTGGATATATCCTGCAAAAGCTCATGCTTTTAGCAGCGCTTTACATTTTGGCTGCTCTTTTTACGTACATCCAGCACTACCTGATGGCCATAGTGGCTCAGCGCATGGTGTATTCGCTCAGAAACGAGGTAATGGGGAAACTCGCAAAACTTCCGCTCAAGTTTTTCGATACCCACTTTTACGGCGATGTTCTGAGCAGGATAACCAACGACATCGACAATATAAGCAATACGCTCCAGCAGAGCCTCCTGCAGCTTTTATCCGCCATCGTGACTCTCCTCGGGATAGTTGCGATGATGCTGGCCATAAGTCCGATCCTGACCTTCGTCACATTGCTGACCTTGCCCCTCAGCGTTCTGGCGACGATTTCCATAGCATCCCGATCCCAGAAGCTTTTTTCCAAGCAGCAGGCGGTTTTGGGAGATTTGACCGGTCACGTGGAGGAGGCGTACGGCGGATTTAACGTGATCAAAGCTTTTAACCGGGAGAGGGATTTTGTAAAAGAGTTTGTGGAAACCAATGAGAAGCTCTACGAGGCATCGTGGAAGGCCCAGTTCCTCTCGGGCATCATAATGCCCCTGATGAACTTTATAAGCAACATAGGATACGTGATAGTCTGTGCGGCCGGTGGAATTTTCGTCATAAGGAAAGCCCTCGAAATAGGCGATGTTCAGGCCTTCATCCAGTATGCCAGGCAGTTCAACCACCCCATAACCCAGACGGCGAACATAATGAACGTCATCCAGTCCACCATCGCTTCGGCCGAGCGCGTCTTCGACATACTGGATGAGGAAGAAGAAGTACCCGACAGCCCCAAGTTGGTCCTGGAAAAGGTGGAAGGGCGCGTCAAGTTTGAACACGTAAATTTCAGCTACAGCGAAGATGTGCCACTGATAGAAGACCTGAATATCGAAGTAAAACCGGGCCAGAAGGTGGCCATCGTGGGCCCGACGGGAGCCGGGAAAACCACCATAGTAAACCTCCTGATGCGGTTTTACGAAGTCAGGGAGGGAAAGATTACCGTCGACGGGGTGGACATCAGGGATATTTCCCGGGAGAATTTGAGGAGAATCTTCGGCATGGTGCTCCAGGACACCTGGCTTTTCAGCGGCACCATACGGGAAAATATCGCCTACGGCAGGGAAGGGGCCACCGAAGAAGAAATCATCAGGGCGGCAAAGGCAGCCCACGCCCACCACTTCATAAAGACCTTGCCGGGAGGCTACGACGCGGTTTTAAACGAAGAGGCCTCCAATATTTCCCAGGGGCAAAAGCAGCTCATAACCATTGCCAGGGCTTTTCTGGCCGATCCGGAGATACTGATCCTGGACGAGGCGACGAGCAACGTCGATACGGTCACTGAAATATACATCCAGAGGGCTTTGAATGACCTGATGAAAGACAGGACCAGCTTCGTCATAGCTCACCGCCTTTCGACCATAAAGGATGCGGACCTGATCCTGGTGGTAAATAGCGGAAAGATCATCGAACAGGGCACCCACGAAGAACTGCTTAAGAAAAATGGCTTTTACGCCGAGCTTTACAGGAGCCAGTTTGCTCTCTCCTCCTGAATCCAAACAAAAATTCGGGGCTTCCTTTTTTTATAGGTACAAGTATGGTATAATCTTAAAGTGAAACTCAAGGAGAAATTCCAGAAAAGGTGGTATTCATGGGGGAGTTTCGGGTTGTTTCCAGTTTTACTCCTAAAGGCGACCAGCCGAAGGCGATCGCCCAACTTTCGGAAGGCATAAAGAAGGGATACAAATTCCAGACCCTCCTCGGCGCTACCGGCACGGGCAAGACTTTTACCATAGCCCACATAATAGAAAGAGTTCAGAAGCCCACTTTGGTCATAGCTCACAATAAGACCCTGGCCGGTCAGCTTTGCAGCGAGCTCAAGGAATTCTTCCCCAATAATGCGGTGGAATATTTCGTGAGCTACTACGACTACTACCAGCCCGAGGCCTACATCCCCCAGACCGACACCTACATCGAAAAGGATGCGTCCATAAACGACGAAATCGATAAACTGCGCCATTCGGCGACCGCTGCCTTGTTCGAACGCAGGGACGTCATCATAGTCGCCAGCGTTTCCTGCATATACAGCTTGGGTTCGCCGGTGGATTACGAAAACCAGGTGATATCCTTAAGGCCCGGCATGGTGAAGGACAGAGATGAGGTCATTCGCCGGCTGGTGGAAATTCAGTACAGCAGAAACGACTACGATTTTACCCGCAACACTTTCAGGGTGCGCGGGGACATCCTGGAAATCTATCCCGCGTCCTTCACCGAGAGGGCCATAAGGGTAGAGTTTTTCGGCGACGAAATCGAGAGGATCTTGGAGTTCGATACACTTACCGGCGAAGTGGTCGGCGAGAGGACCCACGTTTCCATTTTTCCGGCGTCCCACTACGTGACACCGAAGGACAAGCTGGAAGCTGCCATAAAGTCCATTCAGCAGGAACTGGAAGAGCGGCTGGCGGAACTGAAGGCTCAGGGAAAGGTCCTCGAAGCGGCCCGGCTCGAGCAGCGCACGAACTTCGACATAGAGATGCTCCGGGAGACCGGATACTGCAAGGGGATCGAAAACTACTCCCGGCATCTCACCGGGAGAAAACCGGGGGAACCGCCCTTCACGCTCCTCGACTATTTTCCCAAGGACTTCCTGATAATTATAGATGAATCCCACGTTACCATTCCGCAGCTCAGAGCCATGTACCATGGGGACAGGTCTCGAAAGGAAGCCTTAGTGGAGCACGGCTTCAGGCTTCCTTCCGCCTTTGACAACAGGCCCTTGACCTTCGAAGAATTTGAAGAGAGGATAAACCAGGTCATATTTCTGTCGGCCACCCCCGGCCCCTACGAACTGGAAAAGAGCTCCCAGGTGGTGGAGCAGATCATAAGGCCTACCGGGCTTTTGGACCCGGAGGTCGAGGTGAGGCCCACCAGGGGACAGATAGACGACCTCATCGGGGAGATAAAGAAGAGGGCCGAAAAGGACCAGCGGGTGCTGGTGACCACTCTGACCAAAAAGATGGCCGAAGACCTCTGCGATTATTTGCGGGAATCCGGGATCAGGGTAAAATACCTGCACTCGGATATCGATACACTGGAAAGGCTCCAGATATTGCGGGACCTGAGACTCGGAAAATTTGACTGTCTGGTAGGCGTCAACCTCCTCCGGGAAGGCCTGGACCTGCCGGAGGTTTCGCTGGTGGCCATACTCGACGCCGACAAGGAAGGTTTCCTGCGGTCGGAAACTTCCCTCATCCAAACCATCGGGCGCGCGGCCCGCAACGCCGAAGGGCGGGTCATAATGTACGCCGACACCATGACCGAATCCATGGCCCGGGCCATAAGCGAGACCAACCGCCGCCGAAAGATTCAGATGGAGTACAACGAAAAACACGGCATCGTGCCCACCACAGTCAAAAAGGGCATCCGGGAGCTCATAGAGGCCACCAAGGAAGTGGAGAAAAAAGAGGACATATTGCCTGACAAGGAGCTTACCAGGATGTCTAAAAAGGAACTCAAGGCTTACGTCGAAAAACTGGAAAAAGAGATGAAGGAAGCTGCGAGGAGGTTGGAATTCGAAAAAGCGGCGCAGCTTAGGGATATCATCCTTGAGATTAAAGCTCAGGCTTTCGGAGTAGTGAGAGAGATAAAATCCAAAAGAGGATAGTGATCGCCATGTCGAAGGATAAGATAATCGTAAAAGGCGCAAGGCAGCACAACTTAAAAAACATCGATGTGGAAATCCCTAGGGATAAGCTGGTGGTCATAACGGGCATATCCGGATCGGGCAAATCGACCCTGGCCTTCGACACCATTTACGCCGAAGGGCAGAGGCGGTACGTGGAGTCGCTTTCGGCCTATGCCCGGCAGTTTTTGGGCCAGATGGATAAGCCCGACGTGGACTATATAGAGGGCCTATCCCCTGCCATCTCCATCGACCAAAAGACCACGAGCAAAAACCCCCGTTCCACCGTGGGGACGGTCACCGAGATTTACGACTACCTGAGGCTCCTCTTTGCCAGGATAGGCAGGCCCCACTGCCCGAAATGCGGCAGGGAGATATCCCAGCAGACCGTAGACCAGATGGTGGATACGGTTATGGAACTGCCGGAAGGCACGAAAATCCAGGTGCTCTCGCCGGTGGTGAGGGGGAGAAAAGGAGAGCACCAGAAGCTCCTGGAGAATATAAAAAAGGACGGCTTCATGCGGGTCCGGATAGACGGCGAGATCGTGGAAATCGGCGAGGAGATAAAACTCGATAAGAATAAAAAACACCATATAGAGATAATTGTGGATAGGCTCGTGGTGCGTCCAGGCCTCGAATCGAGGCTGGCCGATTCCATTGAAACGGCCCTTGAAAAATCCGGAGGGCTCGTGATCATAGATGTGATCGGAGGAAAAGAGATACTCTTTTCCCAGAACTTCGCCTGTCCGGAGTGCGGCATCAGCCTGGAAGAATTGTCCCCCAGGATGTTTTCATTCAACAGTCCCTTCGGTGCCTGCCCGGTTTGCAGCGGCCTGGGGGTTAACATGGAGATAGATCCGGACCTGGTCATACCTGACAGAACAAAATCAGTAGCCGAAGGCGCCGTGGCCCCCTGGAGCAGCAGCCCCGAAGGGTACTATTTCCAGATGCTCCAGGCGGTCCTGGAGCACTACGGCTACGATGTGGAGACTCCGCTCGAAAAAATGGATGAGCGCATGATAGATATTCTGCTCTACGGTTCCGACGAGTTAATAGACTTTTATTACGAGAGCCGCTACGGCTCCAGGAGGCACTATCGGGGCTATTTCGAAGGCGTTATCAACAATTTAAAGCGGCGCTACAATGAGACCGATTCCGAGTGGTCCCGGGAAGAGATAGAGCAGTACATGAGCACCAAGCCCTGCCCCGCCTGCAAAGGGGCAAGGCTGAAGCCCGAAAGCCTGGCGGTGAAGGTGGGAGGCCTTTCCATAGCCGAAGTGACGGCCCTATCCATCCGGGAAGCCATGAAATTTTTCGACGAACTGGAACTTACGGAAAAGGAGAGGATTATATCCCAGCAAATTTTGAAGGAGATAAAAAACCGGCTCCAATTTTTGATTGATGTAGGCCTCGATTATTTGACCTTAGACAGGCCTGCCGGGACGCTCTCAGGAGGGGAATCCCAGAGAATAAGGCTGGCCACCCAGATAGGTTCTAAACTGGTGGGAGTATTGTACATTCTGGATGAACCCAGCATAGGGCTGCACCAGAGGGACAACGAACGCCTGATAAAAACTCTAAAAGATTTGAGAGACCTGGGCAATACGGTTATTGTCGTGGAGCACGACGAAGACACCATGAGAGCAGCTGACTACATCATAGACATAGGCCCCGGTGCCGGAGAGCACGGAGGCAAGGTGGTCGCAGCAGGGCCGGTGGAAGTTATAGAAAAGTGCGAGGAGTCCCTTACGGGGCAGTATTTAAGCGGCAGGTTGAAAATACCGGTGCCTCCTGTTCGTAGAAAGCCCGACGGCAGGTGGATTGTGCTAAAAGGCTGCCGGGAGCACAACCTTAAAAACATCGACGTGAAATTTCCGGTGGGCCTTTTCACATGCGTTACTGGTGTTTCCGGTTCCGGGAAAAGCACCCTTGTAAACGAAATTCTTTACAATGCGTTAAAGGAAAAGCTGTACCATGTTAAGAGTAGAACTGGAGATTATGATGGCATAGAGGGCGTCGAACATGTGGGGAAAGTAATAAATATAGACCAATCGCCCATTGGAAGGACTCCCCGGTCCAATCCAGCTACGTACACCGGTGTGTTCAACGATATCCGTGAGGTCTTTTCGCTGACTCCCGAGGCTAAGATGAGGGGCTATAAGCCCGGCAGATTCAGCTTCAACGTAAGAGGAGGCCGATGCGAGGCGTGCAAGGGCGATGGAATAATAAAGATAGAAATGCACTTCCTCGCTGACGTCTACGTGCCCTGTGAGGTCTGCAAGGGGAAGCGCTATAACCGAGAAACCCTGGAAGTGAAATATAAGGGGAAAAGCATAGCCGATGTGCTGGATATGACGGTGGACGAAGCCCTGGAGTTCTTTAGCAACATCCCCAAGATAAAGCGCAAGCTTGAAACTTTGAGGGACGTGGGACTGGGGTATATAAAACTGGGACAATCCTCGACGACGCTATCCGGGGGCGAAGCCCAGAGGGTAAAGCTGGCCACCGAGCTTTCCAGGAAGAGCAACGGTGACACGGTGTACATCCTGGACGAGCCCACCACGGGCCTCCATCCAGCGGATATCAAGAGGCTGCTGGATGTACTTCACAGGCTGGTAGAAAGCGGCAGCACGGTCATCGTGATAGAACACAACCTGGACGTGATAAAAACGGCCGATTATATAATAGACCTTGGGCCGGAAGGAGGAGACGGTGGAGGCGAGATCGTAGCTCAGGGTACCCCGGAAGAAGTGGCCGCCAATGAGAGGTCCTACACAGGTCACTTCCTGAAGAAGGTTTTAAATATTTCGTGATCCAAAAAAGAAAGCACCAATCATTTTTTGATTGGTGCTTTAAAAATTTCACATTACCACGAGAAGTCTTTTTTATTCAGTTTATCTTCGATCTCTTTTATTTCCTTCTTTATTTCTTTCAAGCCGAAGTCTTTGTTGTCGAGTTTTTCTTCGATGTCTCTTATTTCCTTCTTTATTTCTTTCAGGCCGAAGTCTTTGTTGTCGAGTTTGTCTTCGATATCTTTTACTTCCTTCTTTATTTCTTTTAATCCATAATCTTTGCTGCCAAGCATGTATTCGATCTCTTGTATCTCTTTCTTTATTTCTTTTAAGCCGGTTTTGTCATCATCGAGTTTTCTCTCTATTCCCTTTATTTCTTTCTTTATTTCTTTCAGGCCGAAGTCTTTGTCGTCGAGTTTGTCTTCGATGGCTTTTATTTCCTTCTTTATTTCTTTTAAGCCGAAATAATCGTCGTCGAGCTTTCTCTCAATTTCTCTTACTTCTTTCTTGATTTCTTTCAAGCCGAACTTTTTATTTAAGAGAAGGGCCAGCACCGTTAAATCGAAGGTGGTAATTTGGGCGTCATCGACGGATTCCAGTTCGTCCACGTGTTTTTTGCAAGAGGAAATTCCCCATTTTTGCAAAGAGTTTTCCCCAGGCACCGGTGGGGAATTTTTATGTTAACTTAACTGCCTCATGAGTGATTGCCTCATCCGGTAGCTTTGACCATCAAAGATCAATAGGTAACTGTGGTGTATTAGCCGGTCAATCATTGCTGCTGTCATCTGCTCATCGTAGAAAATGCTCGCCCAGCGGCTGAATTCCAGGTTAGTGGTAATTACTACACTGCGACGTTCATAGCAGTCCGAAATCACCTGAAACAGTAGCTGCGCCCCTTCGCGGTCTAAAGGAACATAGCCCCATTCGTC
This sequence comes from Bacillota bacterium, assembly GCA_003242255.1. Lineage (GTDB taxonomy): Bacteria > Bacillota > Thermosediminibacteria > Thermosediminibacterales > Thermosediminibacteraceae > Fervidicola. The sequence continues at coordinate 549 of QGUT01000022.1, read as the reverse complement.
GCAGATCAGAAGATCTGGTTTGGAAAGCTGTTTTAGTAACCCGGAAAGTTCACCTCCCTTCCTGGCTTCCACCAGCCGGTTTACCAGCGCTGCAGTGCGGAAAAATTTTACGTTGAATCCCTTTTTACAGGCCTCCACACCGATGGCTGTGGCAAGATGGGTTTTGCCGGTTCCCACGTTGCCGTAAAGGATCAGGTTTTTCTTTTCTTCGAGAAATTTGCAATCTTTTAGGTCCTGCGGTGTAAGCCCCTGCGGGAGTTTGATTTCATCGAATATGTAGTCGGCAAAGGTCTTTATCGTGTAAAAGCCTGCATTTTTCAAAAGCCTGTCCTTTCGGCTTGCGTCTCTATGCTCCAGTTCTAATCTTAGCAGCTTCAGCAGGTATTCTTCATGGCTTTGAGCTTCGATCTTGTCGCAGTTTTCCACTAGATTGCGGCTGAGTTTTAATGCTTTACAGCAGGCGGCGATTTCGTCCTTCAGCATAAATTGGCACCGCCTTTCAGAAAGGCTTTGTCATAGTCTTCAGCGTTGAAGCGGAATGCAGTGAGT
>QGUT01000163.1 GCA_003242255.1 Bacillota bacterium | reverse complement strand
CTCTAATTTTCCATTTCCTTTTTCTCCGCAGGGTTAGATTGTTATAAGAGGCAGGGTTCAGGGCTTATACAAGAGCTTTGCGGGAAAGCCGGTTTTAAAAGACATAAACTTTAACCTGGAACGGGGAGAGATACTGGCGGTGCTGGGCCCATCCGGGGCCGGCAAGACCACGCTTTTGCGGTGCATAAATTACCTGACAAAATGCGACCGGGGGACGATCAAAGTCGATGGCCTATACCTTTGTAAAACCGAAAACGGGTCCGCAGTCTACGCCAAACCGGCTACGGTCATGGAAATAAGGAAAAAGCTGGGAATGGTTTTTCAAAACTTCAACCTCTTCCCCCACATGTCGGTGCTCCAGAATATAATGGAGGCCCCTGTAAATGTCTTCGGCGTGCCCAAAGAGGAGGCCCGTGAGAAAGCTATGGAGCTTCTGGAGATGCTGGGTCTCTCGGACAAAGCCCATTCCTACCCCTTCCAACTTTCCGGAGGGCAAAAGCAGCGGGTGGCCATAGCCAGGGCCTGCGCTTTAAATCCCAGGGTCATGTGTATGGATGAGCCCACTTCGGCTTTGGACCCGGAGCTGAGGGAAGGCATCGCGACGATCATCGAGAACCTGGCTCGCGAGGGCATGGGGATTTTGATCATAACCCACGACATGAATTTTGCGAAGCGGGTGGCGACGAGGATCCTATTTTTGGATGAGGGGCAGATCATCAAGGAAAGCAGCAAAGAAGAGTTTTTTGAGTGCTTGGAAAACGAGCGGATACGGCGCTTCGTGGCCATGTAATAAAACTTTTGCGGGGTTCCCTGAAAGACCCCGTTTTTTTATAGTTGATTCATAATTCAAATAATGGCAAAATAGTTATTGATGTGGATTTTTCTAAAACGGCTGATGGCAGGAATTTCATGGGAGGGAGGAGATTTCAGTGAAAGAGACAACCCTTGCGAGTGTATCGGAAGAGGTCATAAACCAGCTGCCCAAAGGGGCCTTGCTCACGGTAAAATCCGGGGATAAGATAAATACCATGACTATAGGATGGGCTACGCTGGGCCGCATATGGAATAAGCCCGTGCTGACTGTTTTAGTCAGATTTTCTCGCTATACTTATGATATTATTTCAAAGGCCGACTCCTTCACCGTGAGCTTTTCAAGGGATGGTTCCCTTAAAAATGCCCTTGCAATCTGCGGCACAAAATCCGGAAGAGACATTGATAAATTCAAGGAATGCGGGCTCACACCGGTATATGTGGAAGGCATAGAATCGCCCTACATAGCTGAAGGGGACCTGCACCTTATATGTAAAATTGTCTACAAAAGCACTTTAGAGCCTGAGTTGCTCTCAAAGGAGATAAAGGACATCTGGTACAAGGACAATGACTACCATTGCGTTTACTATGGGGAAGTCGTAAAGGTCCTGTCCAAGTAAAATTAAAGGGCTTGTGGGAAATCGCCACAAGCCCTCAGTTTTTTATTTCCCAAAGCCCATAATTTCATTCCGACAGGATTTCTAAAGCAGTCACGGCGAAAACCTTGATTCCGATGGGTATGCACCTTTCGTCGAAAATTACCCTGCTGTTGTGGGGAGGTATGATTTCAGAAGCATCTTCGGGTGTGGAGCCGATTTTTAGATATACGGAAGGCACCTTATGGGAAACGTAGGAAAAATCTTCCCCTCCTGCATCCAGTGGCACTTCTTTTATCGTATACTCGGCCAAATTGGCTTTTAAGATCTCTTCGACTCTGGTGGTGAAAGCTTCATCGTTTATCGTCATCGGATATCCTTTTACGTAATTCATTTCAAAGGTTGCTCCGACCGAAGCGGCCGCTGCTTCGCCGGCGCTCTTTATGAATTGAGCTATTGTATCGGAATCCACGTCGGGTGACATTATCCTTACGGAACCTTCCATATCTACCCTGTCGCAGATTACATTAGCACGATGCCCGCCGTTTATCTTGCCTATGGTTATAACTACGAAGTCTTTTGGATTTATCCTCCGGGATATGACGGTTTGCAAGCTGGATATTACCTGAGCGCTGGCCACTATCGCATCGATGGCAGTGTGAGGCGCCGAAGCATGCCCGGCCTTTCCTTTTACTGTGATATATAATCGGTCGGATTGAGCCGAGATAGGGCCGACCCTTGTCCCTATCTCTCCGACCCTCAAATCCGGCCAGACGTGCAGGGCCATGGCAAAATCTACTTTGGGATTTTCTAGAATGCCGTCATCAATCATCTTTTTCGCTCCGCCGGTGGGGTTGCATTCCTCCGCAGGTTGAAACATGAACTTGATATTGCCGCAAATCTTTTCTCTGTATTTGGATAGTATTTTAGCCGCTCCTATAAGCGTGGCGGTATGAATATCATGGCCGCAGGCATGCATCTTGCCGGGAACCTTTGAAGCAAAAGGCAATCCGGTTTCTTCCGGGATGGGCAAAGCGTCCATATCAGCTCTCAGGAGCAGGGTCTTGCCGGGCTTTGCTCCGGCCAGCAGCCCTACTACCGCCGTGCTATCTTTGAATCTTTCAACTTTTATACCGCAGGATTCAAGTTCCCTGGCTACCAATTCGGAGGTCTTATATTCTTCATAGCCCAATTCGGGATTTTCGTGAATGGTTCTTCTCAATTTTATCACGTCATCCAATATCTCTGATATTTGAGAGTCTAGCACTTTCACGTCTACCATGGCACCATTCCTCCATTCTTTAATTTGCTAAATAAATAACTCTCCGCCCGGTCCGAGTGGTATGCCGAGAGCGATCCATATCAGCAATAGCGCCGTCCAGACTACCAGGAAACCTATAGAATACGGAATCATGGTCGAAATTATGGTGCCGACCCCGGCCTTTTCATCGTATTTTCGCGCCATCTCAAGTATTACAGGGAAGTAGGAATAAAGAGGCGATATCGGATTCATGGCAGAATCGCCGATTCTGTAGATTATCTGAGTGAGGGCCGGCGAATATCCGAGGAGCATCAGCATCGGCACAAATATCGGCGCCATTATAGCCCATTTGGCTGAGCCGCTGCCGATAAAGAACTCCACGATGCAGGTGAGCACCATGATACCTATCATTAACGGAATTCCGGTAAATCCCACATTTTTCAAAAATTGAGCTCCTGCGATGGAAAGCATTTTACCGAGATTGGTCCAGTTAAAAGCGGCTACGAATTGTCCCATGACAAATACCAGAACGATATAAGATGTCATGGATTTCATGGCTTCGCTCATGTATTTTGGTATGTCTCCCGAATCTTTTATAGTTCCCACTGTCTTTCCATATACGATGCTGACGGTCACGAAAAGAAGCAACAATATCGGTATTATACCGTCGAGGAAGGGCGAGGGGATAATAGTGCCTTTTTCTGGATCCCGCAATATGCCGTTGGAAGGCACTACCAAAATGAGCAATACGATTACAAAGATCAACGCTGCTATTCCGGCCCTTTTCAGTCCTTTTAATTCCAGGTCGGTAAGTTCATGGCTGGTATCCAGGGTGGCGCTGCCTTTGTAATCACCGAAACGCGGCGCTATAACCCTATCGGTCAGCCAGGCACCGAGGACGGTGAGGACGAAGGTAGATACGAACATGAAATACCAGTTCACCGCAGGGTTTACTGTTGCGTTAGGATCGATAATGCGAGCGGCTTCCTGCGTGATTCCTGCCAGAAGGC
>QGUT01000162.1 GCA_003242255.1 Bacillota bacterium | reverse complement strand
AGTGAGAATTTCAGGATTCGGAAAGAAAAATCTTTTGGGAGTTGACCTGGGGACCGCTTTTGTAAAAGTGGCGGCCGTTTATAAAGACCGGGTGGTGGCGCAAGGTTCGGCGCCGGTGCCCGAAAGCGGTTCCGACGATCTATCGAAGATGGCAGGTGCCCTCAAAGTGGCCCTGGAGCAGTCTAAAGCACGGGTGAAGGACGCGGCGCTGGCTGTGGGAGGGGACCAGGTAATCGTCAGATACGTGTTTTTACCGAAGATGCCGGAAAAGGAACTGAGAGCGGGTCTCAAGTACGAAGCCGGCAGGTATTTGCCGGTAGCGGACCAGGATGTGGTGGTGGATTTTGCGGTTCTGGAAGAAGTAAAAGGCGAAGCCGGGAAGATGCGGGTTCTCCTCGCCGCCCTTCGCAGGGAATTGGCCGAAAAATACTGCGCCCTTTTCGCTCAGGTGGGCCTGAAGCTGAGGGCCATCGATACAGTGCCTCTGGCTATTTTCCGCCTCTTGAGGAAGCTGGGTGCAGAGGGCAACGCGATAGCCGTGGACGTCGGCGAAAAGTACAGCCACGTGTTGCTCATGGAGGACGGAAAGCCGGTCTTCAGCAGGGCGGTCAACATCGAAAGCCGGGAAATGGCAAGGACAGTAATTCCTTCGGGATTAAATCCGGCCGGGGATTTGGTGCAGGAGATAAGGCGCGCGTTGGATTTTTACCGCCTGCAAAAGCGGGACGTATACGAACCTGAAAAACTGCTGCTCTGCGGAGGCGGAGCTCGACTGCCTGAAACGGCAGTTCTGCTGGAGGAAGGACTGGGAATATCGTCCGAAATTGTAAACCCCTTCGGACTCGGGCCGGAATACGCGGTGGCGGTAGGTTTGGCGTTGAGGGAGAGATAGAAATGTACGATATTAATCTGCTTCCGGAAGAATTGCGGGTTTCCAGGAAAGTACCGCTTCGGACGAAGCTGCCCAAGTTAATGCTTGGACTTGCCATTTTTGCCCTTTTTTCGTCGTACCTCTTTTTGCTCCTTCATTCTCGTGCCTTGGAAAAAGAGCTCGTGGATGTGAAAAGTCAGCTCGAGATTTACGAGGGCCGGGCGCAGAAGGTCCTGGAGGAGCAGGAGGCGTGGCAAAATCTTCAAAAAAAAGCCGAAGAGGTAAAGGCGATTTGGAAAAGTAGGATTTACTGGTCCAGGTTTTTAACCGAGGTGGAGAGAGCACTTCCTTCCGATGTGCGGTTGAAGTCCTTGGAAATAGGACAGGGGAACAAATTGAGGATAGAGGGCGTTTCTTACAGCTTCGACAGCATAGGAAGCTTTTACGTTGCTTTGAAAGATATTTCGCTCATCAAGGACCCGAAGGTGGAATCGGTTCAGGAGAAAAGCAGGGATGAGAGTGGCCGATCCCTTCTGGAATTTACCATTACGGCAGATGTGGGAGAGGGAACACAAAATGAAAGATAGAACCAGATCGTTGCTTTTCCTGCTGGGAATACTTCTGGCCCTGTTAATCGTAAAGTCCATAAGTGGAATCATGCCCCGCTACCTGGAGCTCCGGTCTCAGTTGGAAGCGGAAAGCCAGAAATTGTCCCAATTAAATCAGCAGATAGAAAATCTGCCGGGCATTGAGAAGAAAAAGGAAGAAGCCCTGAGGGAATTCTACGACCTGCTGGAGGACCTCCATATTTCCTTTGACGATGAAACCTCTTTTTTGCTTGCTGTAAAGCCGCCGCAGGCCAACCTCAGGATAACCGGTTTTCGCCCCCTCGAAGAAGAAAAGCAGGAGGCCCTGAGTTTCCGCCCGTATGAAATAGGGGTATCCGGCGAGTATGGAGCTCTAGTAAATTACCTGGCCTACCTTGAAAATCTAAATGCCCTGACGGAAGTAAAAGAAATAAAAATAAATTCCGACGAAAAAGATGAGGGAACGGTGAAAGCCAGTCTAGTGGTGCGGCTTTATAAGTTGGGCCTGGAAGAGAGGGGATAAAAAATTCTTGTTGACAATTTTTATTTAATGCTTTATCATATTAAAGTAATAAAATACTAAAATATAGCTCCGAGAGGGGGAGACCGGTGAGGAAAAAGGCAAAAAAATTTATTTTGGGGTTACTTATTCTCGCTTTAGGGGCTGCCGTTTTGGCGGGATGCAATAAGGCTTCGAGCGAGGCATCAAATCAGACTTCAAACCAGGAGATTGCAGCGGAAGATTCCTTTGAAAAGATAAAGGAAAGGGGCCGGGTTATTGTGGGCCTCGACGATACCTTTGCTCCCATGGGCTTTCGAGATGAAAACAACGAAATCGTAGGCTTTGATGTGGATCTGGCAAAGGAGGTTTTTAAGAGAAATAATTTAGAAGTAGTATTTCAACCGATCGACTGGACCATGAAGGAAGCCGAATTAAATTCGGGCAATATAGATATGATCTGGAACGCATATACGATAACCGAAGAGAGGATGAAAAAGGTAGCTTTCAGCAAGCCTTACCTTGAAAACAGGCAGGTCATAGTTACCCTGGCGGATTCTGATATAAACAGTAAAAAGGACCTGGCGGGGAAAAAGGTGGCCGCTCAGGCCGGCTCTACTGCGGTGGACGCGATGTACAACGAACCGGACGTGGTTGCGACTTTTGACGGCGGAGAACCCATACTGTTTGACACAAATAACGAAGCCTTTATGGATCTGGAGGCCGGAAGGGTGGACGCTCTAGTGGTCGATGAAGTTCTGGCCCTTTACTACATCAAGCAAAAGGGGCCGGAAAAGTATAAGATTCTCGGAGAGGATTTCGGCGAAGAACAATACGGCATAGGCTTCAGAAAACAGGATGTGAAGCTCCTCGAAATGGTGGATAAGACCTTGGACGAGATGAGAGAAGACGGGACCTTTGATTTGATATATAAGAAATGGTTCGGAAATTAATTCTGTGAAGGGAATTGGCTATGTTGGAGTATATCCTGAGGATAACACCGGCCTTGATCGAAGGGCTCGACACGACCTTGAGCGTATTTTTCCTGACCCTGGTATTTTCGATACCCCTGGGCGTTCTGGTGGCAATCGGAAGGCTTTCGAATATAAAACCGCTGGTTGGGATTTTGAAGCTTTACATCTGGATAATGCGGGGAACGCCCCTGCTGCTCCAGATCGTGGTCATCTTTTTCGGCCTGCCCATAGTGGGTATAACTTTCGACCGATTTCCGGCTGCCATCCTGGCTTTTGTATTGAATTATGCCGCCTATTTTGCCGAAATCTTCAGAGGCGGCATAGAGTCGATAGATAAGGGCCAGTACGATGCGGCTAAAGTCCTGGGATTTACCCCTGCGAAGACGTACCAGAGGATCATACTGCCGCAGATGGTAAAAATCGTGCTGCCCTCGGTGGCCAATGAAGTAATAACACTGATCAAGGATACATCTCTGGTGTACGTGGTGGGGCTGGGAGAGCTCCTTCGCGCCGGGAAAATAGCGTCCAATAGAGATGCGTCTTTGGTGCCGCTGATCATGGTGGGGGTTTTTTATCTCGCTTTGACCGCTATTCTGACGGTGGCCTTTCAAAAACTGGAAAAGAGATATTCATATTATCAGTGAGGGGAAAAAATATGGTGCTTGAGGTTCAGGGCTTATACAAGAGCTTTGCGGGAAAGCCGGTTTTAAAAGACATAAACTTTAACCTGGAACGGGGAGAGATACTGGCGGTGCT
>QGUT01000161.1 GCA_003242255.1 Bacillota bacterium | reverse complement strand
CCTCGAGCAGTGCCCGACGGATATTTTTAAAGGGATTGAGTGGGAACTCTTATTTCGGACCATCCGCATCGCTGCTCTCTGCCATGATATCGGAAAAGCTACAGTTTATTTTCAAAATTACCTTTTTGCCCCAGAAGGCGAGAAAGCGAAGCTTAAAGCTAGGAGAGAGACAAACCATGGATTGCTGTCAGCTGTGGCTGCTTTTTTTGTGGCAAAAAACCAACTGGAAGAAAAAGATCCCCTTTTGCCTTTTGTCATCTTTCTGGCGGTAAAAAAACACCATGGCGACTTTGAAGATGTGGTCTACGAGGCTGCAGTTGAAGAAAAAGATGTGGAAATTTTACTGAGGCAAGTAGAGAGCATAGACGAGAAAAAATTTGAGATCCTGAGCATAAAGCTGCAAGAAGCGGGCTTGGGACAGAAAATAACGGGGGACGTCCTCAGGGAATGGGTAAAAATTTTGCCAGATGAGCTAGGAAACGTAAGGAGAAAGTTGAGAAAGTTTGGGCGGCAGCAGAGTATTAGCCCCTATCTTTTAACGAATTTCGTATTTTCGCTTCTCATCGATGCCGATAAAAGCGAAGTTACGACGGGAAAAGTTGTGGAGAGAAGCGGCGCAAAATTAGACTTTTACCTTGTAGATAATTACAAAAAGTCGATGAACACTGAAGACACATATCTTAACCGGTTGAGGGAAAGGGCATATCGAGAAGTCCTCGAAAAGGAACTGGATTTAGAAAAAAGGCTGATATCCATAAATCTTCCCACGGGTCTCGGGAAAACTCTGACTTCGCTGGCATTTGCGTTGAAATTGCGAAAGAAAATATTGACCGAAAAGGGATACATCCCACGGATTATATACTGCCTGCCTTTTCTCAGTATCATCGAACAAAATGCAGAACAATTTGAAAAAGTCCTTCAAGCCAACGGCCTTAAAGTAGATACCAATCTTCTTTTAAAGCACCACCACCTCTCGGAATTGAATTACAAAAAAGATGAGGCGGAGTTCGAGCCAGATGAGGCGAAAATCCTCATCGAAGGCTGGAATTCGGAAATTGTCGTCACGACTTTTGCTCAACTGTTTTATGCCTTTCTTTCCAACAGGAACAGGAATCTAAGAAAATTCCACCGCTTGGCGGGGAGCATAATTATCCTCGACGAAGTCCAGTCAATTCCTACCAGCTACTGGCTATTGATGAGAGAAGTTTTAAAGGAACTTACCAATCAGCTTGACTGTTACGTAGTGTTCGTCACCGCTACCGAACCCCTCATTTTTTCTAGAGAAGAGATGGTTCCCCTGGTCGATAGGAACTTCTACTTCGAGAAGATGGGAAGGGTGGTGGTAAAACCGCAGCTTCAAAAAGACATGACTTTGGAAGAGTTCGCCGAAGATGTGCCCATTGAGAACGGGAAAAGTTATCTTTTTATCTTAAACACTATAAATTCGGCTAAAAATTTTTATGAGTTGCTCAAAAGTAAGGTCGGGGACGAAGAGGTGATTTACCTTTCCGCCCATGTCGTTCCCTACGAAAGGCTAGCAAGGATAAAAAGGATGAAAGAGAAAAAGACGAGGTTTGCGGTCACCACCCAGGTGGTGGAAGCCGGCGTGGACATCGACTTCGACGTGGTCTACCGGGACCTTGCGCCTCTTGATTCGATCAATCAGGCCGCCGGCAGGTGTAACAGGAACTGGACGGATAAAGGAGATGTTATCGTAGTATCGTTAAAAGACGAAAAGAGGCGCTATTCGTCGTACATATACGACTCGGTGCTTCTGGATATAACGAGGAAGATTTTAGAAAATCGCGTTGAGATAGAAGAGAAAGAGTTTCTAAAAATTATCGAGGATTATTATCGAGAAGTACAGGGAAGAAAGTCTAGCGACAAATCGAGGGAACTTTTGCAAGCAGTTTACAAGATGAAATATGAGAGCTCCGATGATACCGTTGGCATAGCGGATTTTAAGCTGATCGAAGAGGATTACCCAAGGATAGACGTCTTCGTCGAATTAAACGAAGAGGCCGGGGAAATCTGGAAGTATTACCTCGATATAAAAGAAATAAAGAATCTGCTGGAAAGAAGGCGGCAGTTTGAAAGGATAAAGGCTGATTTTTACAAATACGTGGTATCGGTTCCCCTGAAGACGGAAAATCTTCCTCCGGAAGTGGCTGGATTCCGATACGTAGGCCACAATGTGCTTCGGGAATACTATGACGAAAACACCGGCTTTATATGCAAAGGGGTGGTGGCCTTGTGGTGATGCCGATGATAAACGGTGCTTTGATTCAAAGCTATACGATTTGCAAGAGGCAGGCATGGCTCATGGCCCACCAGATAATTCCCGACCAGGAACACCCTTACATAGAAATAGGCCGTTTTATCGACGAAGAAAGTTACGAGAGGGATAGGAAAAAGATCAATTTCGAGAATGTGGTGATCGATCTGATAAGGTCCGAGGGAGAAGACTTAGTGGTGGGGGAAGTCAAGAAAAGTTCAAGAGCCGAGGACAGTGCTCGGCTTCAGTTGGCCTTCTATCTTTTTAAGTTAAAGGAAAAGGGGATAAATGCAAGAGGACTTCTCCTTTTTCCAGATGAAAGGAAAAAGCTGCCCGTTGAGCTCAACCCCGAGTTGGAAAAGGAACTCGAGAAAATTTTGAAGGACATCGAGAAGATTATCTTAAAGGAATATCCGCCCCCTTTTAAAAAAATAGGGTATTGCAAAAATTGCGGTTATAGGGAGTTTTGCATGTCATGAAAAAATCAATCTATATTTTTTCGAGTGGAGAATTAAAGCGAAAAGATAATACCATTTTCTTTGAAAACGAAGAGGGGAAAAAATTCATACCAATAGAAAATACCAGTGCGATATACGTATTTGGCGAAGTCAATGTCAACAAGCGCTTTCTGGAATTCCTGACCCAGTCGGGAATTATACTGCATTTTTTCAACCGGTACGAATATTACGTAGGCACGTTCTATCCCAGAGAACACTTGAATTCTGGCTACATGATACTAAAGCAGGCCGAGCACTACTTAGAGCCTGCAAAAAGGATGAAAATTGCAAGGGAGTTCGTCACCGGGGCGTCGAAAAACATCCAGCAGGTAATCAGGTATTACGTAAATCGAGGGAAGCCCCTTGCGGAAGTAGAAGATGCCATTAAAAAACTCGATGAAAAGATAGAAGTTTGCGAGAGCATAGAAGAACTCATGGCGATTGAAGGCAACATCAGGGACAGCTATTACCAGGCTTTTGACGTGATTTTGGGAAAGCCGGAATTCACCTTTGACCGTAGAAGCAGGCGACCGCCGGAGAATTACCTCAATACCTTGATAAGTTTCGGGAATTCCCTTTTATATACGATAGTGCTGAGCGAAATATATAAAACACATCTGGACCCGCGCATCGGATTTTTGCATGCCACCAATTTCAGGAGGTTTACGCTGAATCTGGATGTGTCGGAAATATTTAAGCCCATAATCGTGGATAGGGTAATATTTACCTTGATAGGGAAAAATATGATAACGAAGGAACATTTCGAGAAAAGCATGCATGGAATTGTGCTTAAAGAAGCCGGTATGAAAACATTTGTCGAAGAATTGGAGAATAAATTGTCTGCTACTTTTAACCATAGGACGCTCGGAAAAAATGTTTCTTATCGTCGCCTAAAAAGGTTCAAACTCTCAAAATAGGAAAA
>QGUT01000160.1 GCA_003242255.1 Bacillota bacterium | reverse complement strand
ATCGAGATCAGATCGCAGCCTTGGAAAAAGTATTGGAAAAACAGAAAATATCGTCCACCGACCTGGTTGATCAGGACATCATAGCAATGGCGCGGGGATTCGATACGACGTGCTTGACGGTGTTTTTCGTGCGAGAAGGAAATATCATTGAGCGGGAGCCTTTCATTCTGAGCAATACCGAGGGAGCCGAGAGGAAAGAAATCCTGGCTGCTTTTATAAAACAATTTTATGATGGGGCTTCTTTTATCCCGAAAGAGATCATCGTGGAGGAAGAAATCGATGAAAGAGAAGCCATTGAGGCTTGGCTTTCCGCAAAAAAAGGTTCTAGAGTGAAGATAATCGTGCCTAAAAGAGGGGAGAAGAGAGACTTAATAGAAATGGTTGCCGAAAACGCCATGGCCTATTTGGAACAGAAAGAAACCTTTGAGGAAAGACAAAAAATAAGGAACGAGAAAGCGATGGAAGACCTAAAAAGGTATCTCGGCCTTGAGAAATTGCCCCGGCGCATCGAAGCTTTCGACATATCCAACACGCAGGGTACCGAATCGGTTGCATCCATGGTTGTCTTTGAAAATGGAATGCCGAAGAAGGAAGACTACAGGAGATTTAAGATAAAAACAGTGGAAGGCCCTAATGACTTCGAGAGCATGAAGGAAGTTATTTTCCGAAGGTTTAAAAGAGGCCTGGAAGGGGATGAAAAGTTTAAAGATCTTCCGGATCTCGTCGTCATAGATGGAGGAAAGGGACAACTGAGATACGCCCTTGAAGCCTTAAAGGAATTAAACTTAAATCACATTCCCGCCATCGGACTTGCTAAGGAATTTGAACATGTTTTTGTAGAAGGCAAGAGCGATCCCATTATTTTGCCTAGGGATTCGGAGGCTCTGTACCTGTTGCAAAGGGTAAGGGATGAAGCCCATCGCTTTGCGGTCACTTACCACAGAAAACTGCGCTCTGCCAGGAACCTGAAATCAGTCCTCGAAGAGATTCCGAGTATAGGTAAGGTGCGGAGAAAAGCTTTGTTGGATGCTTTTGGCAGTTTGGAAAATATAAAGAGGGCATCCGTAGAAGAATTATCGAAAGTGCCCGGAATGAATAAGAAATCTGCTATAGCGGTTTATGAGTTCTTTCACAAAGCCTGACCTCTTGGTCGAGCTTTTTTTATTGTTGTAAATGTTGGCATAAAATGTGAAATAATATTAAGGAAAAGTTAGAATTTTTTTGTGTGGCACATTTATTGCATAAAATGTGCGGCATGAGAGGTGGGCGAGATGGCAGGAAAAGAGAGACTGCTGGAGTTGATTGAAAGAGAAGATAAGAAAAACCCTTTCACCGACGAACAGCTAGCGGAAATGTTGGGTATGAGGCGCGATGAGGTCACCATATTAAGAGGAAAACTCAATATCCCAGATTCTCGTGAAAGGCGGAAACCTTACCTGGTCAAAGCTATAGAGGAAGAAATAGCGAAAAATCCGAAGATGTCCGATAGAGAACTGACGAAAGCTGTCCAGAGACAAGGTTTCAACGTATCAAGATTCATAATTTCCCAACTCAGGAAGGAGTTACAGGAAAAGCCAACAAACAAAGGACAAGATGGGGTGGAAAAAAGGCTGAAGGCCAGCGCGGAAACGTCGACGGCCTTTGACAGAATCATAGGTGCAGACGGCAGTTTGAAGACTCAAATTCAGCAAGCAAAAGCAGCGGTTCTTTACCCTCCACACGGCCTTCATACACTTATTATCGGTCCTACAGGTGTTGGAAAGAGCATTTTAGCTGAAGCTATGTACCATTTTGCAGTGGAAAGCGGGAAATTGCCTGAAAATGCCCCTTTTGTGGTATTCAATTGCGCAGACTATGCGGAAAATCCCCAACTGCTTTTGTCCCAGCTTTTCGGCCATGTGAAGGGGGCTTATACCGGGGCAGATTCTGCAAAGGAAGGGTTAGTAGAAAAGGCCAACGGGGGCATTTTGTTTCTGGACGAGATTCACCGACTTCCTCCCGAAGGCCAAGAAATTTTGTATTACCTCATTGATAAAGGAAAGTTCAGAAGACTGGGTGAAACGGAAAGTTTCCGCACCGCCAACGTAATGATCATAGCGGCTACTACCGAGGACATAGAGTCGTCTCTGCTTCTAACTTTCAGGCGCAGAATACCAATGATAATAGAATTACCCCCATTATCCGCCCGGCCTATTATCGAAAGATACGAGATAATAAAAGATTTTTTCAGAAAAGAGTCCGATCGAATAGGAGCAAAAATTAAAGTAAAACAAGAAGCGCTGAGAGCCCTGCTCATGTACGATTGCCCCGGGAACATAGGCCAGCTCAGGAGCGATATACAGGTGGCTTGCGCCAGGGGATTTTTGTCGTATATAGGAAGCCAAAACGATTTTATTGAAGTGGATTTAATAGACTTGCCGATACACGCCAGGAGAGGGATGTTGAAGGTTCAAAATCGATTTCCTGATATAGAGAACCTTCTTCAGGGCGATCTAATCGTAAATCCCGGCGAAACTAATGTGGGCCTTCTTCCGAAGGAAGACCTGTACATTTTCCCCGAAGAAATTTACAAGTATATAGAAGAAAAATACCAGGAACTTCAAAGCCAGGGTTTGAGTCAGGAAGTTATAAACCGAATTATAGGGGGAGAACTCGAGTTAAAATTCCAGCAATTAGTAAGGCAGTTTGAAACAAAGCATAAAACTTTGGAAAAAAAGGATTTGGAAGGGATAGTAGGTTCTCACATAGTGACCCTAACCGAGCAAATGATTAAAATTGCGGAAAAAAAGCTCGGCAAAGTAGACAATCATTTGTTTTACTGCCTTGCCATACATCTCAGTGCCACTCTAGATCGCATTCGCCAGGGAAAGCCGGTAAAAAACCCTCAGCTCGAAAAAGTTAAAAATGAGTACAAGTTAGAATATAAAATTGCAAAAGATATGGTAGAAATGGTGGAATCTCTGACGAATTTGAAACTGCCCGAAGACGAAATAGCTTTTGTTGCCATGTATCTCAGGACGATGACCCATCCCGCTTATGTAAACACGGGGAGGGTAGGAGTGATAGTTTTAACCCACGGCCACGTGGCAAAGGGCATGGTCGAAGTCGTGAACAGGCTTTTAGGCGTTGAACACGCCATAGGCATTGAAATGAGTCTGGACGAGGAACCCGAGGCCGTGCTGCAAAAAACGATGGAGATCGTAAAAGAAATAGACGAAGGCAAAGGCGTGCTGCTTTTAGTCGACATGGGCTCCCTTTTGACTTTTGGGGAAATAATAACTCAAAAAACCGGAATTCCTACCATAACTGTAGGTCGCGTAGATACAGTAATGGTGCTGGAGGTGGTTAGACGTGCCATATTGCCAGACACTAATTTGGAAGATATTGTCAAGAATATTCGAAAAGATGACTTGGAAATGGGTCTATTTAATCCGGATGGAAAAAAACGAGGCGGCGACGATAAATGGACGATCCTCACTTTATGCATTACAGGACATGGCGCTGCTATAAGGTTGAAAGAATTAATCGAAAAAAAGGCGCCTGATATTTACGAAAAAGTGGAGATAATTCCTATAGGAGTTATGGCGGATGAAGATGTGGAATCGCAGATAAGAAAAATAAAAAAAGGTAAAAAGGTGGCAGCGATAGTCGGCACTGTAAATCCGGAAGATGAAGAAATTCCTTTTATATCGATAGAAGAGATCCTAGA
>QGUT01000159.1 GCA_003242255.1 Bacillota bacterium | reverse complement strand
TGAATGCCAGGAAGATTAAATCGGCATATTTGGCTTTTCTGTCTACATTTATCGGCTTCTACAACATTGAAAGTAATATAATAAACGCCCTTAAATCCACAGCGGCTTACGTTTCGGAGCCCCTGAGCTCGATACTTAGAAGAAACGTCTTTTTGTTCGAAAAGACCCAGCTGAGTATTGCTGAATGTCTGGACAATATAGCCTTCGAAGTAGGAGATAAGGAGTTCAGGAAGTTCATAAACTTCGCTAAAATGAACGCAAAATACGGCGGCAACTTTGGGAAGGCCCTGACAAAACTCCGGGAACAGGCTGAGAAACTCCACTCGCTTGAAGCGATAAAATCCGCCAATGCTACCGTTGGGAGCATGGTAATACTCTTTATGATAGTCATAAACCTAGTCCTCATGATGAACGTATCGAACGATCCGGAGGTAGCGTTTACGATAAGGAACACCATGACGGGACAAGCGATAGCTGTATCGAATGCGGTTGCCATAATGTTCGGGCTTTACATGATAAAGAACATAAATTCTTCTGCATAAAGGAGGGATGAAGATTATTTACAGCCTTTTACTCGTACCCGTACTGGCATATGTATTATACAACCTTTTGAGGGAATATGAAATCTATTCTCTCAAAAAAAGAATTTACCGGATAAGGTCGGTCGATGAAATCTCAAAGCTAGTGGGTAAAACGGTGAGGCGAGATATCCTGGAAAGAATAGACGCCAACCTTAAGGCCGCCGGCAGGCCTCTCAATCTCACCGCCGAGACCTACATCCTCGCCCGTGCAGGGCTCTTTTTATTTTCAATTTTTTATGCATACCTTACCCGCATGGAAGGCATCCAGGCGCTGATGATGGTTTTATTAGGGCTGTTCGGGATCGACATATACATCCACATTGCGAAAAAAGAGCGGATAGAGGCCTTCCACCGGGAAATGCCGGAAATAGTGGACCTTTTCGAGCTGGGGGCTGCGGCAGACGTGCCGCTTGAAGATATATTCCTCATCGCAGCCGAATCAGCCCAAACGAAGGAGGTGAGGAAAGCTCTTACAAGGCTTGCCGCTGAATACATCATGACCCGTGAGAAGGAGGGATGCCTGAGTAGGTTTTGTAACGAAGTTAACCTGCCCGAGGCCAACATTTTGGCCATGGCTTTACTACAGGGAGAAAGGACCGGGAGGACGTTGGAGATCCTTTCTACCCTGTCGTCGTCGCTCTTCAACACGGCAGCGGCGAAGATAAGCCGCCAGGACAAGGCGATGGAATACAAGGTCCTCGCGGCAACCTTTTTTTTAATGGCGTCCATTGTGACGCTGTATATGTATCCGTATTTTACAAATATCCAGGGAGGACTGAAATTACTCTTCTAAGGAGGTTAGGATAAATGTTCAACATATTAAGGAATCTTTTTCAGAGGGTTAAGGAGGCTGTATGTAACAAAAAAGGCAATGAAATTGTCGCAGTAGCGCTGATACTCTTGTTCATCATTCTTGCTGCCGCTCCGTATATCCGCAACCTTGGCCAGACAACCAGCACCGGTATAAGCAACTTAAACACGCAGATGGAACAGGTACTAAACGGCCGGTAGGAGGTGCAAAGAGGGGGCGGGTGAAAACCGCCCCCTATTAAACTATGCTGGATAAAAGCTTCTGGAAAAGAGGAAGCGCCGAAATAGTCGCCTTCGTGCTTGTGCTGCCTTTTCTTATACTACCAATCGCGAATACGGTGAATATGCTCACGGACCTGACGCGTTACGACGTCCTGCGCCAGGCCGCAAGGGAAGCTATACTCAGGATGGAGATAGAAGGCGGGATGACGGCTGATGCGCTTTATACGCTGGAGGCCTTCCTTCAATCAAAGGGGATTGACCTTTCGAAGGTGCATATAGATTACACCCCGTACCCCGTCCCCTACGGTGAGGAGGTAAAAATTAGGATTGCGATGGATACGGTTATCAGGAGGTACAGCATTACCCTGGGAGGAATACGAAGGGTTGATGAGAATGTCCAGATGGTTTACGGACCTATCAGCTCTGTTAGCAAAAAGTATGAAAGATAAAAGAGGCAGTGGGACAATCATCTTCGGCCTGCTTTTCCTCATCCCTTTTATGACATTCAGCCTGTTCCTGATAGAGAGCAGGCTGCTTTATACAGTCAAAAACGCAGCCGACGATGCAGTTACAGCAGCAGCCCTGGCGGCGCTAAAAAGTAATAATCCTGTAGATATAGCTTATGGAGAATACCTGCTGGATACCAACGC
Organism: Bacillota bacterium; assembly: GCA_003242255.1. Taxonomy (GTDB): domain Bacteria; phylum Bacillota; class Thermosediminibacteria; order Thermosediminibacterales; family Thermosediminibacteraceae; genus Fervidicola. The sequence continues at coordinate 1,453 of QGUT01000159.1, read as the reverse complement.
CGCAAGAGATACATTTTACGAGTATCTCCGAAAAAACATGAAACTCGACGACGGCATGAATCCCTTGCCGGGGAGCGTCGTTGCAGGACCGGTATATGTGGAGGAGTTTGCGATCTATAATCCTGGAAGCTACCCGGCATTTTGCCCCCGAGGCACTTATATAAAAAATACTGCCATTCATGTGGTGGTGAAGTTCAGGGCCAAAAGGCCTGCTTTAAAAGGGTTATTCGGAGATAACGTAGATATAGTCATTCACCGGGACGTAGATAATTTTTATAACCTGCAGGAGGAATGATAAATGTATTTATTTAGGAGAAAGGCAATTCTTATAGCGATAAGTATGATCATTGCGGCGGGATTATCTTTCCTTCAATATCGATACTTCAAAAGCGTGAATGAAAGCGATAGGAAAATACAGGTGGCAGTTGCTGCCTCTGATATTAAAGTCGGTGAAAGTATAGAGAACAAAATTTCGTTAAAAGTCATACCACAGTCAGCCTACACTGAAAGTATGTATCTTGCCAATGATAAAGTAAGCGGGTACGCTAAGGTAGATATAAAAGCGGGTTCGTTTTTATTAAAAGAAATGGTATCGCAGTCAAAAGTACCGGTAGTTGAACCGGGAATGAGGCGGGTCACGATAAACGTAAATCTCACATCATCGCTAGCAGGCAGGATCAGGCCGGGTGATGAGGTAGATATAGGATGGATTCCGAAGGAAGATGGGGCAACGTCCGCGGGAACCTCCGCGAAAATTATAGCGCAAAAAGTTTTAGTCTTCGAAGTGGTTAACAAGTCTGGTGAGCAGTTACCTAAAAATGAGCAGCCGAAAAACCAATACGAAAAAGAAGCGGAGGTTCCCGCGGCAGTTACTCTTGTAACAACACCAGAGCAGGCAGTTGAGATAAAAGAATGCGAAGCTAACGGTAGTTTATTTTTATTAGGGTATTAACCAGAAGGAGGGTTAACGAAATAAAATACTTACCTGTTATAGTTGTCTTAGGCTATTTAAGTTGGATTGATATAAAAAAGAGGGAAGTACCGGATCCTGCAGTACTTGCGCTCTTTCTTTATTCCTTATTTGTTTGCCGTAGTTTTAAGGAAGGCCTTATTATAGGAGGTCTGGTTTTTGTTATCCATTTATTGATTGCAGTAGTAGCGGATGGAAGCATCGGCGGAGGCGACATAAAACTGATGAGCGTCCTGGCCTTTTTGCTGGGCCGTGATTTTTTCCTTTTGGCCCTGCCGATGGTCGGGTTAATGACAGCAACGCTCGTATATGCTCTGGTCACAGGAAAGGGATTAAGATATTCAGTTCCATTAGTGCCCTATTTGTTTGTGTCATTTCTTATTTCATGGGGGTGTTTTTTTGAAAGATAGTATTAGGATCTTTGCCACGATGATAGTAGAGAAAGAGGGTCTGTATTCCGTTGAGCTCACCAGAGGATACTGT
>QGUT01000158.1 GCA_003242255.1 Bacillota bacterium | reverse complement strand
GTCCTCGCCTGATCCGCAATGGCCCGGGTTATGGCTTGTCTTATCCACCAGGTCGCATAGGTGCTGAATTTATACCCTTTGCGGTAGTCGAACTTTTCCACCGCCTTTATGAGGCCCAGGTTTCCCTCCTGGATGAGGTCCAGAAAGAGCATGCCCCTTCCGACGTATCTTTTAGCTATGCTGACTACAAGCCTTAAGTTGGCCTCTGCCAGGCGCCTCTTGGCCTCCTTATCGCCCTTTTCTATGCGCTTTGCCAGTTCAATCTCTTCTTCCGGCGTAAGGAGCGGTATTTTGCCGATTTCCTTTAAATACATCCTGACAGGATCGTCTATGGCCACACCTTCGGGAACGGGCAGATCCAACTCTTCCGGGGGAATATCCTCCAGCAATGACTCCGGTATGTCGTCGTTGTCGTTTATAACTTCGATGCCCATTTCTTCGAAGGACTCGTATATTTTGTCGATCTGATCCGGATCCAGATCTTCAAAATCCGCCAGAGCCTCCATTATTTCTCTGTAAGTCAGCACTCCCGTCTTTTTACCTCGTTCGATGAGTTCCTTTACAACTTTCATCTTATCGGCCTTTTTATTTTGCTTTCCCTTCTTTTCCTTTTCTTCTTTTTCTTTTTCTTCTTTTTCTTTGCGCGGTTCGCTGTCCTGTCCCTTTGCCCGCTCTTTTTCCTCGTCGGCTTTAATCTTTTCGGTTTCTTTTTCCGTCGCCATCAGATTCCCCCCTTCCTGGTAAGGTGTGACTTTAACTGCTCCATTTCGTGCTTTAAATTGTAATATGTTGAAAGCAGGTCAACAGCTTTTTTTACCTCTCCCACTTTCTCTGCCTTCTGAATTTCACTCCTTACCTTCTTTATCGCCAATTTTAAGTAGTTTTCCTTCACTTTATTTATCAATTCGTCCGCCATCTCTCCGTCCTGCTCTTCGCTGGCCAGAAGCACACTGGCCAGTTCCGCCGCAGCGTCGGGGTCATCCTTCAACTTCACCGACACCCCCTGGGCCGTCACTCGCTCGTTATTTTCGGCCATCTCGAACACCGCTGCAGCAATTTTCCGGTGCTTCAGATCTACGAAGTTGTCAACGGCCAATCTCTCCATAACCTTCTCCCTTACTCCATCATCCTCTATCATCATTCTTAAAAGTTTCCTCTCCACCTGGCGGAAAACCGATTCGGCACTTATTTTTGTCAATTCTTTATTATTATCCCTTAATTGGCTGTTTTTATACTTTAATCCAATGTTTGGCATGACCGAGGATCTTGGAGTTCTTATTTTGTTTATATCTTCATAAAGCGCATTCTTGGGGATATTTAACTCATTAGAGACCTTCTGCACGTAAAGTTCTCTTTCTACACCGTCTTCTATTTCTGCCAAAATCGATACGGCCCTCTTTACGAATTTCAGTTTCCCTTCCTGGGATCTCAAGTCAAGGCCCTTTTTAGCGGTGCTCAGCCTGTAATCGATATAATCCTGGGCCGATTTTATCAATTCTCAAAAGGCCTCTTCCCCCCTCGTTTTAATGACCGCGTCGGGGTCGTTCCCCCCGGCCAGTTCTATACCTTTCCCCCGCAATCCCTCTTTAACAAGAATGCCTATACCCCTTGCGGTCGCAGCCTGACCCGCCGCATCGGAGTCGTACGCGATAGCCACCTCATCGGTATAGCGCCTTAAAATCCTCGCCTGCTGTTCGGTCAGTGAAGTCCCGAGGGACGCCACCGCCTGCTTAAATCCATACTGGTGCAATGTTATGCAGTCCATGTATCCTTCTACCAAAACGATAGGGGACTTTTCTTTGTCTACCATGGGCAATCCGTAAAGGTGTTCCCTCTTGTTAAAAACGGGAGTTTCCGGGGAATTCAAGTATTTAGGTTCACCTCTATCCAGGATTCGTCCCCCGAAACCCACCACACTTCCGGTTACGTCCAGAATGGGGAAGATTATCCTGTCTCTGAATCTATCGTAAAATCCCTTTCCGTAATTTTTAGGGATTATCAATCCGGCTTTTAAAAGCAGGTCCTCCCTGATGCCCTTCGATCGCATGAAATTTATAAGTCCGTCCCAGGCCGGCAGAGCGTAACCCAGCTTGAACCTTTCCACCGTCTCTTCCCTAATCCCGCGATTCGAGAGATATCGCCTTGCCCTTTCCGCCTGCGCCGTCTTTAAAAGGTTCTGATGGTAATATTCGGCAGCGATTCGGTTTATCTCCAGAATCGCCCTTTTTAACTTGAAAGCCTCCGACACCTTGCCTAAGGCCCGCTCTTCCGGCAGCTTGACTCCCACTTTATCTGCCAGATACCTCAGAGCTTCCGGGAAGGTCCAGTTTTCTTTCTTCATCAGGAAGGTAAACACATTACCTCCCATTCCGCAACCGAAACAGTAAAAGAGCTGCTTTTTAGGGCTTACATTAAACGAGGGCGTCTTCTCTGAATGAAAAGGGCACAGCCCCACGTAGTTTTCGCCGCGCTTTTTGAGCGAGACATAATTCGACACTATTTCGACGATATCTGCCCTGTCCTGTACTTCTCGCACGATTTCTTCGGGGTAGAGGCCCATTGTGCCCACCTGCCTAATTCAAAAAAAATCTCCCCCTCCGGGGTAAGACCCATTAAAATAGCCGTAGGTTTGTTTTGCATTTTGCATAATGATTATTCTACATCAATAGGAGATATTCCTTCTTTTAAACTAAAAATTAATTTTTTCTATAGGCCAGGAGAAGGGCACAAAAATCTCCCTGAACTTGTGAAGGGCGAAACTGTCGGTCATACCAGCGATGTAATCACACACCCCACGCTCGATCCCTTCCCTTTCGGCAATCGCGACGAACTCTTCGGGCATTAATTCGACATTTTTTAAAAAGTGCTCGAAAAGCAGCTCCAGCATCTTCTGGGCCTTTATCTCCTGGGATTTGGCGCTGGACCCGACGTACACCCTTTCAAAAAGATAGCTCCTCAACTCCACGGTCGCCTCGTAAACCTCATCGCTCATCCTGACATAAGGTTTCCAGTAGCTCTCCCTAATTATGTCTTTTATCATCCTGTCTATGCGCTGGGAATGAGTTTTCCCCAGAACCTTTATGGGTTCAGAAGGAAGGTCCTTTTCTTTGAGTATTCCCGCCCTTAGGGCATCGTCGATATCGTGATTTATGTAGGCTATCCAGTCGGCCAATTTTACCACATGCCCCTCCAGCGTGGCGGGATTTCCCCGGCTGTTGTGGTTTCTTATGCCGTCCCTTACCTCCCAGGTCAGGTTAAGGCCGCTCCCGCGCTCCAAAACGTCGACTACCCTCAGGCTCTGTTCTTCGTGCCTGAACCCTTCTTTCATGAGCCTATTTAACACGTACTCTCCTGAATGCCCGAAAGGCGTGTGGCCCAGGTCATGCCCCAGTGCTATCGCCTCGGTCAGATCTTCATTGAGCTTTAATGCCCTCGAAATGGTCCGGGCAATCTGCGAAACTTCCAGGGTATGGGTCAGCCTCGTCCTGTAATGGTCTCCTTCCGGAGATATAAAGACCTGGGTCTTGTGCTTCATCCTCCGAAAAGCCTTGGAATGGAGGATCCGGTCCCTATCCCTCTGAAAGTCGGTCCTGACTTCGCACTTTTCCTCCGGAACCTGCCGCCCCCGGCTTTTGCTGCTCAAGGTGGCGTAAGGAGAAAGCGTTTTACTTTCCAGTTCCTCGGTCATCTCCCTTATGTTCATAAAGGTGCCCTCCGTCCCC
>QGUT01000157.1 GCA_003242255.1 Bacillota bacterium | reverse complement strand
TTTTCACTTTTAGATATATAGGTATAAAAGACCATAACATTCCGCCAAGGGCACCGCACAATATTACGAGGGGAAGATGGACAAAAACGGGAAGCCCCTTTATTGCAAATCCAGCGAGCGCTGCAAAAAAGGCGCCTATGAGGTACTGCCCCTCCACCCCTATGTTAAAAAGCCCCATGCGGAATCCTATAGAAACAGCAAGGCCCGAAAAGATAAGTGGGGTGGCGTTGTATAGAATTATGGCCACGCTATCCAACCGGCTCAAGCTGAACTTGAAGATTGTATAAAAGACTTGCAGTGGACTTTTGCCTATCGCGAGAATCACAGCGGAGCTTATAAGTGCCGAAAGTACAATGGCCAGAACCGGTGCTAGAATCCTTAGCATAACTATATAATAACGCTTTTTCATGCCCCTTCACCTGCCTTTACCTCTCCCCCGAGCATGTAGACACCGATGTCTTCAAGGGTAACTTCTTCGGGTTTAAACTCGGCGGTTATCCTCCCGTTGTACATCACGCCCACCCGGTCGGAAAGAGAGAGTACCTCTTCCAAGTCGGCTGAGATGAGAAGGATAGCCTTGCCTTCTTCCCTTTTCTTCAAAAGCTCTTTATGGACGAACTCTGCAGCCCCTACGTCCAGTCCCCGCGTGGGCTGGGAAGCTATTATGACCTCTGGCTCTCGCGAAAGTTCTCTACCAAGAATGACCTTCTGCTGATTGCCGCCGGATAAACCTTCGATGGACTGCTCTATGGAACTTAACATCACCGAAAATTCCTCCGATTTCTTTTCCGCAAATTTACGTATAGCCTTTAAATTCAAGGACCTTCCTTTCAAAAACTCCTTTTTCCGGTGAAACCCTAGCACCATATTTTCCCAGACTTTCATGGGAAGCACCAGGCCCTGACGGTGCCTATCCTCGGGAATGAAAGCAACGCCCAGGTCCCTTATTTCCCTTACAGAAAGGTTACCCACATTCCTGCCGCAGATGGTCACCTGCCCGCTGGATATCTGCCGTAAGCCCAATATCGCTTCGGCCAGCTCCTTTTGCCCGTTTCCCTCGATCCCGGCAATGCCGTAGATTTCACCCCCACGGATCTCAAAGGAGACGCCGTTTACAACAGTCTTTCCAGTGCTTTCCTTTACCACCAGATCCTTTACTGAAAGGAGCACCTCACCGGTAGGAACCGAGGCTTTTTCCAGTTTCATAAATACGGGCTTTCCCACCATCATCCTGGCGAGCTCTTCCTTTGTAACCTCTGACGGCATTACGGTGCCAACAACCCGGCCGCGCCTTAAAACGGTTATTCGGTCAGCAATTTCTAATACTTCATCCAGCTTATGGCTGATGAAGATTATGGTCTTGCCTTCTTCCTTCAGCCTCCTCAAGTTTACAAAAAGCTCCTTTACTTCCTGAGGGGCAAGCACCGCCGTAGGCTCATCCAGCACTAGTATATCGGCCCCACGGTAGAGCACTTTCAATATCTCTACCCGCTGAGCCTGGCCTACCGATATTTCTCCCACCCGCGCATCAAGATCTAAGGAAAAATTGTAAAGAGAGAGCAGTTCTTCGATCACCTTTCGGCAATTTTTTTCATCTATAGCGATACCGGCCCTTTTTTCGGCGCCCAGGATTATGTTTTCCAGCACCGTAAACCGGTCAACCAGCATAAAGTGCTGGTGCACCATGCCTATCTTGAGCTCGATCGCCCTGCCGGGAGAAGTTATTCTTTCTCTTTTCCCGAAAATGTATATCTCGCCTTCATCGGGCTGGTAAATTCCTGCTAGAATTTTCATGAGGGTGCTCTTTCCTGCTCCGTTTTCTCCCACAATAGCGTGGATTTCTCCCTTTTTTACTTCAAGGTCAATTCCGTCATTCGCCACAATTCCCGGGAACCGCTTTGTAATTCCCTTCAAAACGACAGCCCGCTCCAAATACAGCACCTCCATTCGGCGATTGTAAAAAGGGGGGTGACAAGGCTAATGCCACCCCCGTGGGCTATTACTTATTAAGGCTTTTTTCAAATTCCTGGTATTCCTTTTTGTCCACCGGTACCTTTATTTCGCCGTTTATGATCTTCTGCTTGAGCTCTTCCAGCTTGGGCTGTATGTCCGATATCATGTCTTTGTTGTAGTCGTTCACCGCATAACCTACACCGTTTTCAGCAAGGCCGAATATCCTGTATCCACCTTTGAAGTTGCCTTCCACCAGGGACTTGATGGTTTCGTAAACGGCTACATCGACGCCCTTTACCATACTGGTGAGTATGTAAGGCCTTTGTGCTGGATCTGCCGTTAAAGACTGGTCAGAATCTACACCAATGGCAAATTTCTTTTCTTCCGTCGCAGCTTGTATTACTCCTATTCCGGAAGCTCCGGAAGCGTGGTAGACCACGTCGGCGCCGTCCTTAAACTGCTTTAGCGCCAATTCCTTGCCCTTTTTCGGGTCTTTGAAAGCATCGCCGGTTGTACCTATGTAGTCAGAATAAACCGTAATTTTGGGGTTTATATATTTAGCACCAGCCATGTAACCTACTTCAAACCTCTCGATGAGGGGAGTTTTCATGCCGCCTACGAATCCAATCTTTCCGGTCTTTGACTTCAAGGCAGCAGCAGCCCCTACAAGGAAAGACCCTTCGTGATCTTTGAAGAGCAGGCAGGCAATGTTGGAGTTCTCGTCAAGCCCGTCTATGGCACCGTCGATTAGCGCGAATTTTACATCGGGAAACTCCTGAGCCACTTTCTGGATGTGTTCCGTGAAAAGGAACCCTACACCGAAAATCAGGTCAAAACCATTTTCAGCAAGAAGTCTTAAAAGCTGTTCTCTGTCCTGGCCGCCCTCAGAAGGCTCCTTGTAATCCACTTCGATCTTATCCGCGAAATCTTTGGCAGCTCTTTCGAGTCCAGCATAAGCGCTGTCGTTGAAGGAAAGGTCACCGCGGCCGCCCACATCGAAAACAAGCCCAACCTTTAGCTTCTCATCGCCTGAAGACTGCTGCCCCTGTTGATTTTGCTGCTCCTGGGGCTGATTTGATTGATTGGAACACCCCGCCAGCATCGCCATGATCAGCAGCAAAACCAAACTTGCTGCCAGAATCTTGCGGGCTTTCATAAAAAAATCCCTCCTAAAGGTTTTACTAATTTTTGAATACCAACTTAATCCAGCTAGTTATATTTCTACTTCTCAGACCCCCCTCTCCTCTGGTTGTCCGTAGATGTCTGACAACTAACCATTTTTATTTTATCAATTTTCTGTATAGCACGTCAAGACTTTTTATTTTAAGTCAATTTTTTAATATAAAAAAAATAGGTTTTTTGTCTTTGAATCCCTGGATCACCTTTGAAAATCCTCCTTAAAGTTAATTTTTGTTCATCTAATCAAATATTTCTCCAAAATTAATTCAGTTTTTTAATGTAATCCATTGATGCGGATGAATTTGATATTATTTTTATCCAGCTTTGATTTATCGCATACTACCAGTATATCTGGCTGCACTACCGTTTTTACGTTTTCGTCCTCTTCATCTCCTTCCGGAAACCTCACATCAAAAGGCGCGCTGAATACTTCACAGTTCTTGCCCGCAAGAAAAAGGTATATTTCCCCTCTTCATTGCCGCGGGTTTCATAAGAACACTCCTACAGTAAAAAATTGGTTTGGCTGTTCGCCCCGCGCCCGCCCCATATACTCTACCGCCCCTTGGCAGCCTGGGATTTCGCTGTGTTATGCCAGCTCATCCGAACGGTCTAGCCTCCTATGGGGTTCTTGTTCATCGGGCCGTGGCTTTGCC
>QGUT01000156.1 GCA_003242255.1 Bacillota bacterium | reverse complement strand
TTGTCTTGCTTTTACAGATGCTAGGATTTTATTTTTCCCTGTAAAATCCCTAAAAGGAATCTTTGCATGGGTTACTTGTCCAATGGTTCTTGAAAGGTTTAAAGAAGATATGGAAATTGCTGGTGTGGATATGCGTAATTTTCCATCAATAAAGAAAAGAACGTGTCCGCCTGACTCCAAAATTTTCGTTAAAGAAAATGAGAATAATAAGGTGTCTGTCATTCTTGAAGAGTTTACTTTTGAATTGGCAAGAGATGAGGAAACTAAAAAACTTGCCTGTTGGTTTGCTTCAAGAATTTTTCCGCAGAAAGAAACAGATACGTCTTATAATTTTTGGAGAAAAAAATTGGAAAAAGACTTGATTATCCTGGAAAATGATGATTTTGAACATTTTGTCACTACTTCTACTGAAATAGTAGCCAGGACAATTATTGACGATGCGAAGGGCACTGCTAAGAATTTGTGGTATGAAGAGTATCTACCACCGGATACTATTTTGTATTCTACCGCTATGGCTTCACCCCTTAGAGTTAGGGAGAAAGACGAAAAAGGGCCTTTCGAAGGGAGTTCTTCTCAAGATGAAGCTAAAAGAGTGATTGAATATTTTGAGAAAGGAGTGCCTACTATCATTCAGATAGGTGGAAATCAAACTGTAGGAAAGGGAATTACGCGTATTCAAGTTTTGAAGTGAGGTGATAGAAGATGGGAGCAAATACCCAAATTAATAAACTAGAAAAAGGTCGAGCTTACTTTGCTTATGAATGTGTGGAAAATGCAACTAGAGTGCTTTCAAAAGAAGAATTAAATAATTATCGTTCTTATACTGAAAAAATTCCTATTATGATTTTAACCAATGGATTAGGACAGACGCTGGCCTTTATTAAGGCAAAGATGAATGTGAAAAAGGAAGGGAATAGCGGCGAAAAAAAGGAAAATGCTTATAAGATACTCTATGACCAGATTTCCGATTATTTAAAAAGTGAGATTTCTACGCGCATTAAGATGGACGAAAATAAAGATTTAGTGGAATGGGTAATTTCATGCCATTTAAAGGAATATCGATTTATTACTCAAGAAATTTTGGCGTTTATGAATTGGTTAAAGAGGTTTGCAGAGGGGATGATTGAGGAAGGGGAAGGGTCTAAAAATGAAAAATAATGAGAAAATCCAGAAAGTATGCGTATTCTATACCCCCAAGGAGACTCGAGAAATAATGCGCAATGAAATTCAGGTGTCTACTTTTCTTAAAAATCCAGCGCTTATTTTTGGCAAATTAATTCCCGTTACAATGAACTATAAAAAAGATGAAATAACTGAGACCTTAACTCATGAAGAAATCTTGAAGAAAGTGATAACTAAAGGAGAAGAAAATAGAGAGAACAAATATAAATATCTTGAGCTTGTAACTAAGGAGATGAAAAAGCTAAATGAAGAGATTCAAAAAGGGGATTTCCCATTTTTAAGCAAAATAGAAAAAATGGTGGAGGATTTACAAAGTAGTGGTTATAAAATCCAAAAGGTTGAGGGTAAAATCAACTGGCGGCTTATTGTAGGCCTTGGAGCTCCTCATCCCCAAGAAACATCTATGACTTTACATCATATTTATGGTATACCCTATATACCCGGTAGTGCTTTGAAAGGGGTTATGAGGCACTGGGCAATTTTAAAGTTTGCTGAGATGTATAAAACTTTACCTGGTAAAAAAGAAACGCCATTTGAAGAAGCAGTAAAAGTTGTTTCTCAATCTTTGGAGCATGGTGAAAACTTAGGTATAAGCATTATTTGTAAATTCGAGAACGATGAGAATTACCGGCTAGAGAGAATCGCATTTTCTGAAACAGTAGATATGTTTGGCACGCGAAAAAATCAGGGAAAGATAATATTCTTAGATGCTTATCCTTCTGGAAATATTAATCTAAAAATAGATATAATGAACCCACACTATCCGGACTATTATTCCAAGTCGAAACATCCCGGGGATTGGCAACAGCCTAAACCAATACAGTTTTTAGCTGTAGAAGATACGAAATTTGTTTTCTATTTGGGAATAAGGAAAAATGAAAGTTTCGACCTTCTCAGAAAAGCTTCTCTTTTATTTATCAACGCTCTTTGTGAACACGGAATTGGTGCAAAGACTTCTTTGGGATACGGGGTATTTAGTGCTGAATCTATTTATGTTGAATCTATCTATAAGTAAGCGGTTCACCTTGCTTGAAAGGGATGCTATATTATCGGGAAGACCGGGAGGACGGCGGCGGTGTTAAAATTTGACCATAATTTTGGTAGAACTACAGCAAAAAGTTGCTCTCATTAAAGAGGACTTGTATGCTGGAATTTTCGTGGGACAGAATACAGTTTGTAGTTCGTGCAATTTCCATAAACATTGCAAAAATTATTATATACTTGAAACACTGAAATTATGATACAATTGATAATAACTATCCCATTAGAATTGCACAGGAGGCGAAAACATGTATAATTTCCCTGAAGGTTTATATGTTGACGTTCGTATTTAAGAGACATTTGAGACGAAGATCAGCTTTAAGAAAAATGTACTTCAAGAGCAAAAGGTCCGCAGCAACAAAGGAGCTTTTATCAGGGTTTTTGATGGCAACCGGTGGTATTACAGCTCCTTGACCGACTTAAGCCGTGTGCAGGAGTGCATAGACACTCTGGCCCGGATGGCCACACCGAATCCGAGTATTATGGAGCATCCAATCGTTAAGGCTTTCGAAGTCAACAGGGACAGGATTATTCAGCATGAGAGGGATTCAATTGCAGATGTTCCAGCAGCAGAAAAGCAGGCACTGCTGGAAGAATATTTAAAACTCCTGGATTATCCGGAAATCGTGCATCATACTTCTTACTACGTTGACAACAAAACGATTAAATCTATTTATTCTTCAAAGGGAACCGCGGTTACCTTTGATAAACAGACATGCGGTATTCGTTTAAATCTGGAGCTTGCCTGCGGCGATAATAAAAACTCGGATGTCGTTTCAAAAGCTGCGATACGTTTTGATGAGCTTAGAGGACTTGAGGATTATTTTAAAGAAAGAATTGAAAAAAGCGTTGCTTTCGTAAGGGAGGCGGTGCCCATAGAGCCGGGCATATACACGGTGCTGCTGAGCCCTGAGGCCACAGGGGTGTTTACTCATGAAAGTTTCGGGCATAAAAGCGAATCGGATTTCATGGTGGGGGACGAAACCATGAAGGCTGAATGGGCCCTTGGCAAGACTATTGGGCGGGATTTGCTGACCATAGTCGATGACGGCCTGGAGTTCGGTAATGGCTATGTGCCCTATGACGATGAAGGAACTAGAGGTAAAAAGACGTATATCGTAAAAAACGGAAAGCTGATGGGCAGGCTGCACAGCGCTGCAACCAGCGCTGCGTTGGGAGAGCCTCTTACCGGCAATGCAAGGGCGATAAACTTTCAATTTGAACCCATTGTTCGCATGACAACTACATACATTGAAAAGGGAGATCGTCCTGTGAAGGACATTATTGCTGAAATAGATAAAGGCATTTATGTGGAGACCGTCAGACACGGCTCGGGAATGTCCACATTTACTATAGCACCCTCTAGGGCGTACAAAATTGAAAATGGTAACATTACAACTCCCGTTAAGGTATCCGTTATAACCGGCAATGTATTTGAAACCCTGGCGGAAGTGGATGCGGTCAGTGAAGAATTTGAGCTGATGAGCTTTGTAGGGGGAGGTTGCGGCAAAATGGAGCAGTATCCTCTTCCGGTGGGTTTTGGAGGGCCCTACACACGGGTGCGAAAGCTAACTGTGCAATGA
>QGUT01000155.1 GCA_003242255.1 Bacillota bacterium | reverse complement strand
AGAACCGACCGGTTATGAGCCGGTTGCTCTGACCGGTTGAGCTATGGGCCCTTTCGCTGAACGCAATTCTTAGTATACAATAAAATCGGTTTTTCGTCAATATGTTTAAATAAAATTTTTTTACCCTAAAATGGTATTTTATTTTTCCCAGATGGAGGAAATAAAAAATAATTGTAGAAGTATTAATTTTAAAGGGAGGGGTGGATTTTGGAATTAAAAGAAATGCTCATGGAGCTTTTATCTGCAGATATACCTTCAGGTTGTGAAGTGAAAAATAACACTTCCATAATTGAACTTTTTAAGAAGTATTGTGACGATGTGATGGTGGATAAACTAGGTAACGTAATAGGCAGGAAGGGGCCTGAAAATGCAAAAGTAAAGATCATGCTCGCGGCCCACATGGATGAAATTGGCATGATGGTAAAGCAGATAGACGAAAAGGGCTTTATTCGCTTCTCTTATATAGGGGGTATAGACCATCGCATACTTCCCGCGCAGGAAGTGATAATTCACGGAAGGGAAAAGATTTTGGGGGTAGTCGGAAGTAAACCGCCTCATATCCAGGAACCCGACGAGAGAAATAAAGCTCTCAAATCGGATGATTTATTCATAGATACGGGGTTACCAGCGGAAAAGGTCAAGCAGCTGGTGAGGATTGGGGACGTAATAACTTTCAGGAGAAAACCGGTAGAATTGCAAAATGGATGCTTCGCCGGAAACGCTTTGGACGACAGAGCCGGCCTTGCTGCTATAATCTGTTGCCTGGAAGAGCTTGGTAAGCTCCAGTTTTCCGTGGGCGTTTACGCAGTGGCTACTGCCCAGGAAGAAGTAGGTTTAAGAGGAGCGGTGGTGAGTACATACCGCATATACCCCGATATAGGCGTAGCCGTGGATGTGTGCCACGGGAACATGGCGGATGTTCCGGAAGAGGAGACACAAAGACTGGGAAAAGGACCGGCTTTAGCTTTAGGGCCTAACATCCATCCTAAACTTTATGAAAGACTGAAAAGTATCGCCGAAGAATATAAAATCCCGTATCAATTAAATCCCGAGCCATCGGCGACTGGCACCGATGCCTGGGCCATGCAGATAACCAGAGAAGGCATTCCTACCGCTTTAATTTCGATTCCATTAAGGTACATGCATACGACGGTAGAAACTCTCAGCCTGGAAGACATAAAACTCAGCGGCCGCTTGATGGCACTTTTCATTTCATCGCTAGATGAAAACTTTGTGGAGGGGTTAAAATGTTATTGAAGGAATTGACGGAGGCTTTTGGCGTTTCCGGGGCAGAGCATGAGGTGAGAAACATACTCAAGCGGGAGATAGAAAGTTGGGCCGAATACAGGACCGATGCGCTCGGAAATCTCATTTTTAAAAAGCCCGGACCCGAAAAAAAGCCTAAAGTTATGCTGGCAGCTCATATGGATGAAGTAGGACTTATGATTACGTCTATCGGAAAAAACGGTTGGCTTAAGTTCGACACGGTGGGGGGGATAGACGACAGGATCTTGGTGTCAAAAACGGTCGTCATAGGCCCTAACAAGGTAAAAGGGGTTATCGGTGCGAAAGCCATTCACCTGCAGGAGCCTAAGGAGAGGGAAACGGCATTAAAATCAAAGAATTTGTATATAGATATCGGGGCGAAGGATAGAGAAGACGCGGAAAAACTGGTTAAAATAGGCGATTTTGCCGCATTTGATTCGAAGTACGAAGAAATGGGCGATATAGTCAAAGCCAAGGCGTTAGACGACAGAGTGGGGTGCTACGTAATTACAGAGATATTAAAAAGGAATTACGATTTGGCCTTATGCGGTGCCTTTACGGTGCAGGAAGAAATAGGCATGAGGGGAGCCACAGTGGCGGCTTACGCATTAGAACCGGATATTGCGATCGTATTAGAAGGCACTTTTGCGGCCGATGTGCCGGACACCAAAGAGGAAGGTTATAGCACCACCGTAGGCATGGGGCCTGCTATCACGTTGATGGACAGAACTTTTATAGCAGACAGAAAGCTTGTGGACAGGGTGCTGCAGGTAGCAGAGCGAAACAATATCAAATGTCAGTTGAGAAGAACCGCTTTCGGCGGGACGGATGCAGGTAAGATCCACCTCACCAAAGAGGGAATACCGACTATAGTTATTTCCGTGCCGTGCCGCTATATACATTCGCCGGCCAGCCTGGCAAGTATGAGTGACATACAAAATACAATAGCCTTAGTAGATGCGCTTATTAAAGATTTTCAAGAAAGGGGTATCTAGGCTATGAAAGAATTATTAAAGAAATTAACGGAAGCTTTTGGCCCGTCTGGCGAAGAGAATAAAATTCGCGAGGTCATCCTCGACGAAATAAAGGATTACGCCGAAGAAGTGCGGGTAGATGCTCTCGGAAATATCATCGCCAGGAAAAAAGGTCCTGGAGAAAAATTGATGTTGGCAGCTCATATGGATCAAATAGGCCTTATAGTTACCAACATCGACGACAAAGGTTTCTTAAGGTTTTCCAACATCGGAGGCATTCTGCCCCTTACCTTGTTCGGCGAAAGAGTTGTTTTTGAAAATGGAACGATAGGTGTTATTGGAATAGAAAAGATGGACGATCTTAAAGATATTAGAGATATAAAGCTTAACAAGATGTACATCGATATCGGAGCTAGAGATAAAGAAGAAGCTAAGAAGAAGGTTCGAATCGGCGATAAAGCGGTGTTTTACGAGGGTTTCGACGTAGTCGGCGATTTCGTCACATCTAAAGCTCTCGATGATCGGGCAGGCTGTGCGGTGCTCATAAAGCTCCTGCAGGAAGTCAAATCCCCAAAATACGACACTTATTTTGTCTTTACGGTTCAAGAGGAAGTGGGTGTAAGAGGTGCAAAAACTTCGGCTTACGGGATCGATCCGGATCTTGCCATAGCGGTAGATGTGACGATGACCGGTGATACTCCTGAGGCAGGGAAAATGGCAGTAGAACTCGGCAAAGGGCCGGCAGTGAAAATTATGGACAGGTCAGTGATTTGCCATCCCAAGATCAAAGAGATGCTCATCGAAAGCGCTGAAAAAAATAATATTCCTTACCAGTTGGAAGTGCTAGAAATGGGCGGCACCGATACGGGAGCCATACATCTCACCAGAGAAGGTGTGCCTTCAGGATGCCTCTCCATTCCGACCCGATACATCCATACGCCGTCGGAAATGGCATCCATGAGCGATATTGAAAATGCAGTAAAGCTGCTGATCCACGTCCTAGAAAAATAATCCGGGGATTGCCCCGGATTTCTTTTTAAGAATAAAATCATATGCACGATATTCTTGCGTCTCCCATAAACTTGTATTGATAAAGATAAAAGGAGGCGTAAGGATTTTTGTCATGATCTCAAAGTGCCCTTTTTTGCGAGAATACAAAGTTTTACGTCTCATCGAAGATGAAAGCAGAGTCATATTTAAATGCGATCTGGGAAAGGCTTTGTTAAAACCGAGAGATTTAAATGAAAAATGGGCCTGCGGGGGGTGTTCGGTTCCATACGTCCTGGGAAACAGTCCATGCCGCTACATCAAACCCGGCAAGGATTTTTTGTTTCGGGGCTCTAGTTACACCTTTTTTGTTTGCGAATTGCTAGATATAAAGTTGGAAAGTCCCGAAGAATTTTGCAAATTTTACTGTCGCCATTATATACCCAAAAATTAGCAGGAAAATAAAAGAAAATATAGAATAATATGTTATGATATAGGGAAAGGGGGGCAAATTGATGAATAAGAGAGAAGCATTACTCCTGCTCTATAAGATGATAAAGAAGAGATCATTCTCCTGGCCTAATATTTATCTAAGGTTTTTG
>QGUT01000154.1 GCA_003242255.1 Bacillota bacterium | reverse complement strand
GAATGGAGGATCCGGTCCCTATCCCTCTGAAAGTCTGTCCTTACCTCGCACTTTTCCTCCGGAACCTGCCGCCCCCGGCTTTTGCTGCTCAAGGTGGCGTAAGGAGAAAGCGTTTTACTTTCCAGTTCCTCGGTCATCTCCCTTATGTTCATAAAGGTGCCCTCCGTCCCCCATTATTAATTTTCACCTTTTATTTTATTAAAAAAAGAGGAGCTTTAAAGCCCCTCCAGACCGAATAATTGTTATTTTTCCTTGAGCACCGCATGGGCCGCTGCCAGCCTCGCTATTGGAACCCTGTAAGGCGAGCAGCTCACATAATCCAGACCTATTTCGTGACAGAATTCTATGGAATTCGGCTCCCCGCCGTGTTCTCCGCATATGCCTATCGTGAGGTCTGGCTTTGTATTTCTCCCCAACTCTACCGCTGTCTTCATAAGGGTCCCCACTCCCTTGCGGTCGAGGACTATAAACGGGTCTTCCGGCAGGATCTTCTGGTCTATGTAGTGGGGCAGGAATTTAGCTTCCGCATCGTCGCGGCTGAAACCGAAAGTAGTCTGGGTCAGATCGTTGGTGCCGAAGGAGAAGAAGTCCGCCTGTTCGGCTATTTCATCGGCAGTGACGCAGGCCCTGGGAACTTCGATCATGGTCCCTATGCTGTACTCCACCTTCACTCCCTCTTTCTCCATCACTTCGGAGGCCACCTTTTCTACCAGCTCTCTCATCAATTTCAATTCGTTGACATTGCCGACCAGAGGTATCTCGACTTCGGGCAGGACTTTTACTCCTTTTTTGGCGAGATTACACGCTGCCTGGAAAATCGCCCGCACCTGCATCTCGTAAATTTCAGGGTATAAAATTCCCAACCGGCAGCCCCTGAATCCCAGCATGGGGTTGAATTCCTTGAGGGCGTTTACTTTTTTCAGCATTTCCTCCTTTGCCTTTACTCCATCCATATCGCCCTTGGCCTTGAGTTGAGCAATTTCCTCTTTGAGTTCATCCGCATCCGGCAAGAATTCGTGGAGGGGCGGGTCCAGGAGCCTTATCGTCACCGGCAAATCGTGCATGGCCTCGAGGATACCTTCAAAATCCTGCCTCTGGAATACGAGGAGCTTCTCTAAGGCCTTTTCCCTCTCTTCCCTGGTCGTGGCCATGATCATCTCCTGGACGATGGGCAGGCGATCCTGGCCCATGAACATGTGCTCTGTCCTGCAGAGGCCGATGCCCTCGGCGCCGAAGTCCCGGGCCAGCTTGGCATCCTGGGGCGTGTCGGCATTGGCCCGGACGGAGAGCCTCCTTATTTCGTCGGCCCATTCCAGAAGTTCCCTGAATTCTTCCGAAAGCGCAGGGTCTATCATGGGCACCTCTCCGAGGATGACTTTTCCAGTAGAGCCGTCTATAGAAATCAAATCGCCCTTCTTTACAACTATGTCCCCTACCCTGAACTCCTCGTTCTTGTAATCTATCGAAAGCGCCTCGCACCCGCACACACAGGGCTTGCCCATGCCGCGCGCCACTACCGCCGCATGGCTGGTCATGCCTCCGCGACTCGTCAATACTCCCTGAGCCATGACTATGCCGTGGATGTCGTCAGGAGTGGTCTCAGTCCTTACGAGGATCACCTTGTAGCCCTGCTGACCCAAGGTTTCGGCCTCGTCGGGGGAAAATACCACCTGACCTGAAGCCGCTCCGGGAGAGGCAGGGAGTCCTTTAGCTATCACTTCCACTTTGGCGTTAGGGTCTATCCGCCGGTGCAGTAGAGAAGACACATGCTCGGGGGACACCCGGAGCACAGCTTCTTCTTTAGAGATGAGGCCTTCTTTCACCATATCCACGGCAATTTTTACTGCCGCCTCAGCCGTTCTCTTGCCGCTGCGGGTCTGGAGGAGGTAGAGCTTGCCCTTCTCTACTGTGAACTCTATATCCTGCATATCTCTGTAGTGCCTTTCCAGAAGGCTGCAGACGTTTTTGAACTGGTCGTAAACGTCGGGCATCAAGGTCTCCAATTCTTTTATGCTTTTGGGCGTCCTGATGCCGGCTACCACATCTTCTCCCTGGGCATTCAGTAAAAACTCTCCGTAAATCGCTTTTTCGCCGGTGGAAGGATTCCGGGTGAAGGCCACTCCGGTCCCCGAATCTTCACCCATGTTTCCGAACACCATCGCCTGCACGTTGACGGCAGTGCCGAGGTCGTCGGGAATTTTGTTTATTTTCCTGTAGACAATAGCCCGCTGGTTGTTCCAGGAGCGAAACACCGCATCGATGGCCATCACCAGCTGCTCTTTGGGGTCCTGGGGGAATTCTCGGCCGGTTTCTTTTACTATCAAATTCTTATAAGATTCCACAACCTCCTGCCAGTCTTGGGCTGTAAGCTCGGTATCGTATTTCAAGCCTCTCTTGCTCTTGACAGCACTAATGATTTCCTCGAATTTGCCGTGCTCCACATTGAGAACCACATCGCCGAACATCTGTATAAACCTGCGGTAGCAGTCGTAGGCGAAGCGCGGGTCGCCGGTCGAGCGGGCCAGCCCCTCCACCGTGGTATCGTTTAAACCCAAATTCAGGATGGTATCCATCATGCCCGGCATCGAAATAGGCGCTCCCGACCGGACAGAGACCAGGAGGGGATTTTCGGGACTCCCGAATTTCTTGCCCGTGGTTTCCTCCAGATCCTTCAGTGCTTCGAAAACCTGCTCGAGAATTTCTTCGGGGATTTTCCCGCCTTCCTTGTAGTACCTGGCACAAGCTTCCGTTGTCACGGTAAAGCCCGGGGGCACGGGCAATCCGATGTGCTGCATTTCCGCCAGGTTAGCTCCCTTTCCCCCCAGCAGGTTTTTCATCGTAGCCCTGCCTTCGTCAAACTTGTAGACATACTTGGTCATGGCTCTTCCTCCTTATTGATTATCTCAAGGATTTTAGCTGCCACTTCTTCCACGGCCTTGTTGGAAACATCAATTCGGTGGCAGCCTATTTTTTTCATTATCTTGTCGGCATACTCCAGCTCTTTCAATATCCTTTCCATGCTGGCATAAGTGGCATCGCAGCTCAATCCCAGAGCTTTCAACCTTTCCTGCCGGATCCTGTAAAGTATTTCGGGCTGGATGGTGAGACCCACCACTTTTCTGGGGTCGATGCGAAACAATTCTTCGGGAGGACGTACTTCCGGAACCAGCGGCAGATTGGCAACTTTGAGCCTTTTATGGGCGAGATACATGGCAAGCGGCGTTTTAGAAGTCCTGGAAACTCCGACCAGCACCACGTCAGCTTTGGCCAGGCCTCTCGGATCTTTGCCGTCGTCGTACTTTACGGCAAATTCTATCGCTTCTATTTTCTTAAAGTAATCTTCGTCTACCCTTCTAACCAGCCCCGGCTCCAGCTTGGGACTTATATTGGTTATGCTTGAAATCACGTCCATCATGGGACCCATTATGTCCAGTATCGGTATTTTATTGGATTCGGCAAGCTCCAGCAATTTTTTCCTAATATTCGGAATTACAATGGTGCATATTATCGCACTGTTCTTATATTTTTTTGCCTCTTCAACTACTTCCGCCACATCCTCTTCTTCGGTTACATAAGGGTATCTTCTGATTTCCACATGGCTTGAATTGAACTGCACTATGGCCGCCTTTGCTACCAATTCGGCCGTTTCCCCGATAGAATCTGATACGGCAAAAATTACTGGCCCTTCTACCTTAACTATTTTAAATCCCCCCTATCTCAATATTTTTTGATTAGCTAAATAAAACTCTTAAAATCTTAGTTTTTCGTTGAATTTAGGCTGTTTTTTGCTGTTTAACCATAGATTTTTTAGACAACAAGACCACCTGCAGCAAC
>QGUT01000021.1 GCA_003242255.1 Bacillota bacterium | reverse complement strand
CGAGGAGATAATGGAAATCGTCCGGCAAAGCCGCTTATTTCGCAGGCAAAAAGAAATTTTGTGCGGGTTGATAGAGCATAGCTATTTGCCTCCGGCATCGCTCCAGGCACTAGCGCGTCACCTGATTACAGTGGAGGAACTACATTATTCCAAAATTGTAGGTTTAACTGATCTGGTCGCCCGCCTCGGCCCCATGTTCGGGTTAATGGGCACCCTCATTCCTCTTGGGCCGGGGATACTCGCCTTAAGCCATGGAGACACCAAAACTTTATCGGAATCTCTGCTGGTAGCCTTTGACACGACGGTTTTAGGCCTGGCAGCGTCAGGTTTAGCCTATACCATTTCTCGGCTTCGAAAAAGGTGGTACGAGGAATATTTGAGTTCTCTTGAGGCCTTGATGGAGAGCCTGCTGGAGGTGTTCGATAGTGGAAAGGGGCCTGCGAAGCAAAAGGAACAGGATTTTTAATATGTCAGAAGACGTAAATCCTGTAGAAGGGGTTATCAATATAGCGGATGCCATGGTAGTGTTCGCCTGCGGATTAATGCTAGCTCTCGCTATTTACTGGAATATTGATCTTGGGCCTGATGGAGAGCTAATCAATATAAATCGCGGGCGGGAAATGACGGAAATTCCCCAGATCCGCGAAGATCTGATTGAAGCCCAAGGCAGCGGCAAACTCTATGAGCGCATTGGCACGGTATATAAAGACCCGGAAACAGGCCAGCTGTTTTTGCTGACCGAAGATAGTGACTTTTAAAGGTTTTTAAAGGTGGGAGGATTAAATGCGCGCTTTGGCTTATTTGCTAACTGTCTTATTCTTGTTTATGTTTTCTACTGCTGCTCTGGCCGAGTCGCCCTCGATCGAGATAACGGGGGATGGAGTGTCCAATCCGGTAAAGTTATCTCTGGAAGATCTAAAAGAAATGGAACAGCATCAAGTAGTTTATAGCAGCATCAACACCTGGCCCAGCAAGAAATTGTATGTAGGAAAAGGAGTCAAACTATGGGATTTGCTGATCGCAGCGGATATTAAAGATAAAGAGGCTAAATTAATAAGATTTACAGCGGCCGACGGCTACACGATAGTGCTCACGATGAAGGAGCTATTTCAGGATGAGCGCTATTATTTCCCCAATTTTAAAAAAGGTTCGGAGAGCGAAGGGCATATTCCCGGAGATCCTTCCGGGAAAGTAAAGGTAGAACCCATCATCGCTCTGCTCGGAGCTGAGGGAACCGATAACCCGAAATACATGAACGATTTGAATTGCCCGATGTTGATGCTGGGACAGCGCGCAGTGACAGAGCAGACGGGAAATTTGTTTGTAAAAAACCTTATAAAAATAGAGGTCCTCACCGAAGAACCTAAAAAGTGGGACCCTCCGCAGGCCAATCCCGACAGCGGCCCAGTG
Organism: Bacillota bacterium; assembly: GCA_003242255.1. Classification (GTDB taxonomy): domain Bacteria; phylum Bacillota; class Thermosediminibacteria; order Thermosediminibacterales; family Thermosediminibacteraceae; genus Fervidicola. Next base: position 15,833 of record QGUT01000021.1, on the reverse strand, counting down.
CCCGCAGGCACCATGGTAACCCTCAGCCTTCCCAGCGATGATGACAATGCTAAAATTTATTATACCCTAGACGGTTCCGACCCTGACGTCAACAGCCCCATGTACAATTGGATTTCCAAGCGGTGGTGGTCGGCCCGGGCCGACGTCTTGGGGAAAATCAATCGCCCCATTGGCCCTATTAATGAAGATACTATCATTAAGGCCATCGTAATTGGCCCCGGCAAGCTCAACAGCGATATAGTAACTTTTACATACAAAGTCGACGATAAAAAAGCCGATGAAACGCCTTCACCTAAAGTTATCCGGCTTTTTATCGGAAGTACGAAAGCCAGTATTGACGGAATTCCCTATACGTTAGATGCTGCGCCATTCTTAAATGCCAAAGTGGGGCGAGCGATGGTGCCCCTTCGCTTTGTCAGCGAGGCATTGGGAGCTAAGGTTATTTGGGACAAAGAAAGCGATAAGGTACTCATAGGCGATGGGGAAAAAGAGATCGTCCTCACAGTGGGTTCGAGCGATGTTTTAGTCAACGGCAGACTCCAGACCATCGACTGCGCTCCAACTGTGCTTTCGCCAGGACGGACCTTTGTACCTCTGCGCTTTGTGAGCGAAACGCTAGGCGCCGCCGTTGATTATAATCCAAAAGCTAAGGAAATTATCATTGTAGAGTAGGACAGGGTCGCAAAGTTTTCTTCTGATAAAGGGGCAGGATTTTATGAAACTCCGATGCTTGAAAATTTTCTTAGCTCTAGCAGGCTTTATTCTGTACTTTTCTCAAGCGATTTTCGCGCAAGAATCTTTAAAAATCGACCGAGTCATTCTATCCTGGACTTCGAACCCTGATACAACGCAGACCATCACCTGGATTATGCCAACTGATTTTCCCGCTTACGTGCAGTACATAGAAAAAGATAAATTCAAAGGAAATTTTAATAACGCTAAGAAAGTAGAAGTTAAGGGGGTCCCCTTTGACAGCGTAAATTACAGATATTCGGTCACACTCACCGGATTGAGGCCAGGTACTCAGTACGTATATCGGGTAGGAAGTGAAGGGATGTGGAGCGATGTCTTCACCTTTGCTACTGCCCCTGCTGACGCGGAAAGTTTTGCTTTCCTGTATTTAGGGGACGTACAATCGGGATTTTCAGAATGGAGGAGCATGCTGGAGGAAATTAACAGAAAAAATCCTCAGCTCAGGTTTGCCCTTTTGGGCGGGGATTTGACGGAAAAGGAAAGCGATGAAGGAGAGTGGAGTGAGTTTTTAAAGGCGGCAGCAGCATTATTTTCAAAAATCCCGGTAATGCCGACCTTGGGTAACCATGATGGAAGTGCGTATTTAAAATTTTTTGCTCTGCCCGATAACGGTCCCGAGGACTTAAAAAAAGAATTCTATTCCTTTGATTACGGAAATGCCCATTTTGTGGTATTGAACAGCAACAAAAACGCCGATGAAAGGGCAAAAGAGTGGCTCCGGAAAGATCTCGAAAACACCGATAAAAAATGGAGATTCGCTGTCTTTCACCATCCCCCATACCCGGCTGTTGCCGATTATAAAGGCATTGACGAATCCATTCGCAAAAATTGGGTCCCTCTATTGGAGCAATACAACGTGGACATGGTCTTCGTAGGACATCAGCACGTTTATATGAGGACCAAACCTTTGCGGGATGGGCAAATTCATCCGGACGGCGATGGCGTCGTTTACGTCATGGGCAATTCGGGAACAAAGCATTACGGATCTTACGCTGATTTTGAATACATAGCCAAACTGGAAGCATCGATGAGCAACTACCAGATAGTAAAAATCGACGGGGATATTCTAACCCTGACCTCCTTAGGAGTTGACGGGCAGGTAATCGATACCTACACAATTGTCAAGCGATCTTCGGACGTCGAAAAATTGAAAAGTACGCCTACGAATTCTGAGGGTTACCGGCAACATATGGTTTGCAATTTTGGCTACACTCCTCAATGTAATTATAATAGCTCTGGATATTCTGCACGGATATATAAGAGTGCCATTTATACACTTAATCCCTGCCAGCGTATTTATGGCCGATTCCCGCACCTCGGAAAAATTTGTGATCTCGGGGCCAAGAGATCAATCCAAATATTCACAAAAAAAGGAGGATTGGTATATGAAAAGAAAAATTCGATGCAGTCTTCAATTTTTTACCATTGTAATGTGTATCGTCTTACTCGCCAGTTCATTGATTCCGGTGCAATCCTTCGCCCAGGGCAGCATAGATGTCCTTTTTGAAGGGACGGTAAATCTTTCTGAAGGCGAAACCTTTACAGTGACCGCCTACAACTCTGGGTCAAATTACGCCATCAAACAAATTACTCCGTTGGGAGCTCTTCATGAAGCAGCAAAAGCTGCTGGCTTTACCTATGACGTCACAGATAAAAAGTACACTGACTATAAGGTACTTCTTTTGGACAACGTAGGCAGCTATAAATTTAAGTCCCCGGGCTCCTGGTATGCTTATGTCAACAATGTCTACAAGGATGGATACGCAAATCCGGCCGATGGCCTCAACATACTGGAACTTGCCGATGGTGACAGAGTCGAATTCTATTACGCCGCTGGCATCAGCGATCCGACTAATATTGGTGCCGTCAAGGAAAAGGCCACCGCAGCGGTTAAAATCACCGTTTCCGTGGAAAAAAGCGTCAAAGCGGTAAGCGGCGCTACCAAAACCGCCAATAATGAAAATACGTCCGTCAAAAGCGAAAGTGTCGCAAGTTCAGACCAAAGCGCTCCCCAGCTTCGCATAGTTAAATACGCTGCCGATCGAACTACTGTCATTGCTGAAAAGATTGTAGATTACAAGTGGATGGAAGAGAATCTCGAGGTCATTGGTGATGGGAAGAGGGTATACCGTTTTGAAGGCGTAACTTTCGACCCCAACAATTTGTGGGACCCTGAAGAGACCTACCCCGGCGGCTTCAAGATTGAAAATGCCGTAAAGGGCACCCGCCTTCGGGACCTTTGCGAACTCGTCGGGGGCATGGGTTCGGGCACTGAAATAGTCTTGGTTGCTAAAGACGGTTATGAAACCAGGCTCCCATATTCATCCATATATCCAGATCCCCACGTCCAGGCGCGGCAAGGCGATGCTATTCTCGCTTGGTGGGCTGACGGTAAATACGTCCCCGAATATACCGATGGAATGCGCTTGTTCTTTACTCCCGAGGATGGCATTTACGGCCAGTGGGATATGCATGAGACTTTGCCGGAAAAATACTGGACTTATTATTACAGCGGTGGAATAATGTACCCATCCTGCGCCGGCCTGTCAGCCAAGTACATCACAGAAATCAGGGTTTATTCGGTGCCTGAAACCGATTGGACGCTGAAACTCGACGGCCGGGACATCGGCGGGCTGGAATACGAAGTTAGCAAAACTTATTTTGAACACGCCCTTTCCTGCCAGTTTGGCGCGAACCACAAGGCTTCCTATACCGATTCTCAAGGCCGGGTATGGGAAGGCATGCCGCTGTGGTTCCTCGTGGGATTCGTCGACGACGAGGACCAGCACTCCAGCACTGCTTTTAACGATGATTTGGCCAAAGCCGGGTACGATGTGATAATTACTGCTTCCGACGGCTTTTCGGTAACGCTCGACAGCAGGGATATCATGCGGAACAGCGATTACATTGTGGCTAATACATTGAACGGAACGACTTTCCCCGAATCCAGCAGTTATTGGCCGCTGCGCCTGGTTGGACCTAACGTCAAAGGGGCTACATCGATTTCAAAAATTACAAGCATCAAGCTGGTCCCAAAACCGTTTAAAGATATCGCGGGACACTGGGCGGAGAACAATATAAAAGAGTTGTTTGCCTTTGGAGCCATTGGCGGTTATCCCGATGGCACCTTCAAGCCTGATAAAGAGATAACAAGGGCTGAATTTGCTACAATCTTAGTAAAAGCTTTAAAACTGGAGCAGAAAAGCGACAAAGTGTTTCGAGACACGGCGGATCACTGGGCTAAAGATGCGATAGCTACTGCAGCTGATTACGGCATCGTACAGGGATACCCTGATAACACGTTCAGGCCGGACGAAAAGATTACCCGAGAGCAGATGGCTGCCATGATCGTGAGAGCAGTAAATCTCGCTCCGGCAGCCGAAGAACTTTCCTTTGCGGATAGCAGCAAAATTTCGAAATGGGCTAAAGAAGCAGTGGCAACAGCGGTGGAGACCGGAATTATGGAAGGCTATACCGATAATACCATTAGGCCTCAAGCGAAGACAACCAGAGCTGAAGCCGTCACGGTCATCGTCAACGCGCTGAAAGTGGAAAAATAAACTAACGAGGCGGGAAATTCCCCTTTCCCGCCTCATTCCTAATCCTATTTCAGGAGGCATTTCTATGCATCATGCCTGTATTTGCAGAAAAACGATTGTTATTTTTTTGCTATCCCTGCTCATATTCACGGTCAGCGGTTGCTCATCGAAGGAAGAGCCCCCGCGAGGCGCAATCGTCATTGAGGGAGATGCGGTCGAGAGAAAGGCTTATGTTACCTTGGATGAATTGAAGTCCATGGATGAGGGCCTGGTCGAAGCCGATTACTTTTCCATTAATTCGTACGGAACCAAAGAATATACACATTTTAAAGGGGTTTGGATCTGGTACCTTTTGAAGGAAAAGGTGAAATTAAAGGAAAAGGCCTCGAAGGTCACCTTCATAGCCGAGGACGGCTACACCGTAGAATTCACCCTGGATGACGTAAAGAGAGATAACTATATCGATGAGCAAAATCCCGAAGCCAGATACAAAATGATTCTCGCGTGGGAGGAAAATGGAAAGGAATTCAATCCGGCTAACGGGAATCCCTTTCAACTCGTTGTAGGCCAGCGCAAGCCCGGCGATGTGAACAAACCCTACTGGGTCCGCAACGTGAAGACTATCCGCATCGATTGAGGAGGTTTCAATGTGACTAGAAAATATTATTTTAGCAATCGGGACCTTCTCATCATCGCAGTCCTCAGCGGTCTGGGAGGGGTAATGAGCACTTACATCGGTTACCTCGGAAATCTTTTAAACCGGCTTTTAGGAGTTCCCTTCGGCGCAGGGCAGTTCGTTTCGGGCCTGCACGTTTTCTGGTTCATTCTGGTAGCAGGGCTGATACGCAAACCGGGTGCAGCTACAGCGGCCGGTGCACTTAAAGGATTTGTGGAGTTGTTCAGCGGCAGCACACACGGAGTGGCCATCGTCCTGGTCTCCCTAGTTCAAGGATTGGTGGTAGATATAGTTTTACTGATGGCGAGAGGCCACAATTTGGCAAGTTATATGCTGGCAGGCGGGATCTCCGCGGCATCCAACGTTTTTGTCTTCCAAACCCTATATTTTTCGGGCATTTCTTTGTCTTACATTCTCTTTATCGCCATTATTTCCTTTATTTCGGGTATACTCATGGCCGGCAGCTTAGGGTCCAGCGTGCTGGATATAGTCCAGGAGGTGAGACCCTTCCGCATCGCCGGTGCTTTTGACGAAAAAACAGCAGGAAATACAAGTCAAGAAAAAACCGGCATCCCGCGCTTCAGGATTGCCTTTACCGTCCTCTTTATCGCCCTGCTCTCCTTTGGCGCTGTCTACTATTACATCGCCGTTTTTAAACCGCCCTGGGAAGGACCCATCTGCCGGGTAGAAGGAGCGGTGGAAAATCCCCTCACTTTTCAGTTGTCGGACTTCAAAGAATATGAAACGACGATTACCGCCGAATTGAGGGGCCAGGTTACGTATGTACCGCCGCGAGAGTATACGGGAATTCCGTTGAAGGCAATTCTCCGGAAAGCATCCCCGAGACAAGGAGCTGAAAGACTGATAGTTACTGCAGCGGACGGTTATACGGTGGAATTCGATATTGCGGATGTGTTAAAGGACGAGAACCTGGTGCTCATCCAGGAAGGAGACATGCTTCGCTTGATTGCCGGAAATTACAGCGGAGGATACTGGGTGAAACAGGTCACCCGAATGATCGTGGATTAAACTAATCTTGCGAGGCGAAAGGAGTAATTTTAGTGGAACCGGTGGTACACATAAAAGGACTTTCCTTTACTTACAGGGGCTCCCCTTCACCTGCTCTGGTTGGAATCGACCTGAAGGTATACCCCGGCGAATTCCTGACGATTAGTGGTCCCAGCGGTTGCGGGAAAACTACTCTGGCCCTGTGCATCGCAGGATTTATACCCCACTTTTATGCCGGAAAAATGGAAGGGTCTGTTCGCATAAAGGGGAGGGACACGCGAGAATATTCCCCAGAGGAACTTTCCTGCGTGGTGGGGCTGGTACAACAGGACCCGGATGCTCAGCTATGTACTCTTAAGGTGCGTGACGAAGTAGCCTTTGGACCCGAAAACCTGTGCTTACCACCGGAACAGGTCCGCGAGAGGGTTTATTCTGCTCTTAAAGCGGTCGATGCGCTGGACTTGATGGAAAGACAAGTTCACACCCTTTCCGGGGGCGAAAAGCAGCGGGTGGCCATTGCCTCTGTACTCGCCATGAAGCCCTCAATCCTTATCCTGGATGAACCCACGGCAAATTTAGACCCTTATTGCACCAAAGAAGTGTTGGAAACTCTGAAAAAATTGAAATGCGAACTGGGGATAACCGTTATAATCATAGAACACCGCCTGGAAAGGCTTTTATCTATTTCGGACCGGTTACTTTTAATGGAAAAGGGCAAGATTATCGAAGAAAGTAAACCTGGTGAATTCCATAAATTTTACGCCCGAATCGAGAAAAACGTTGACTTGGCAACAGGCTTTAAAACTAATATTAGAAAAAATGCCCAAAAGCCCCTTTTGTCAGTTGAAAATCTCACGGTCGGTTACGGAGACAAAGAGGTACTCTCGGGAATAAGTTTCCAAGCTTATCCTGGAGAAACCATTGCCATTATGGGGAATAACGGCAGCGGCAAGACTACCTTGATGCTGGCTTTGCTGGGAATTCTTAAACCCAACCAAGGGAGAATTTACCTGGACGGCGAAGATATAACAGGTAAAAAAGTGAGCCAGCGGGCTAAGTTTCTAGGACTTACTTTTCAGAACCCCAGCCACCAGATTTTCGAAAATACAGTTCTAAAGGAAGCGGTGCTCCCGTCCCTTTTCTTAAAAAAAAGTAAAGGTGATGAAATCGAGCATACAGCATGCCACCTGCTGGAAAGGTTTGATCTCAAAAAATACAAGGATTCAAACCCTTTTGCGCTAAGTCAAGGAGAAAAAAAGAGACTTACTCTGGTTTCGGCGCTGGCCTACAATCCCAGGGTCTTGCTACTGGATGAGCCCCTCGCAGGACAGGATGAGAATCGCCTTGATATCTTTATGTCTGTACTTCGGGAACACAGCGCCCGGGGAGGCATAACCCTGATGGTCTGCCACGAACCGGCCGTAGTCGCTTCCTGCTGTGACAGGATTCTCTTCCTTTCGAAAGGAAAACTCATCGTAGACGCACCGGTGAAAGATGCCCTCTCGAGAATGGCCGAACTGGGGCTGGAAGAGTACCTGCCTCCAGGATATGAATTTCCTCACCAGCAGCCCGCCAACGGACTTTGCAACGGATTTTCTTCTGAATTTACCGCAGGCAGCCACCGCACTTTTTTGAACCGAATTCACCCTCTCGTCAAACTGGCGTTTCTTTTCAGCTTCAGCCTGACCGTCTTTGCCGTCCCCTGTTGGAAGCAAGAGTTGATCCTCTTTATCCTCCTAATTTGCCTCTATTTTCTGGCAGGACGAGATCTGAGTTTTTTTTACCGCCGGCTGCGCCGAATTTTGACTTTTGGCCTCTTGATCTTCCTTGTCCAGATGCTCGCAGTAAAAGAAGGCCGCTTGCTCTGGCAGTTTGATTTCGGCCTTGCGCCCATCTCAATTTGGTCGGAAGGCCTCTCGAGGGGCATAAGCATGATGCTGCGCTTCGTCAATCTCATAGGTTCCAGTTATCTTTTTGTAGCCACTACCGATTCAAACGAACTCGCTTATGCCCTCATGCATGCCGGAATACCTTACAGGTTTGGCTTTATGCTTATCACATCTCTGCGATTCATTCCCGTATTTAATATGGAACTTGAGCAGGTGAAAAACGCCCAAAAGGCTAAGGGAATTGAAATTGAGGGAGTTTCGCCCAAAAAGATTTTAACGTCAGTAAGGTATATCTTACTACCGCTGGTGATATCGGCGCTGAATAAAGTGGATTCGCTAACCATTTCGATGGAGGGGCGGGCTTTCGGCCTCTTTCCAAATAGAAGTTACCTGCATTCCCAGAATTTATCCGTAAAAGAAAAAATGGCTCTATTTGCAATTCCCATTGTCTTTTTCGTGTTTTTCCTTATCTTACGGTTCTCAATTTGACCTTCTGAAAGGAGTATAGCTATGAGAGTTTTTTCGGTAATTGGAGCGAGCAACTCGGGGAAAACCACCGCTATTGAAGCGATTATAAAGGAACTTTCTCGCCGGGGCTATTCGGTGGGCTCCGTCAAGGAAATCCATTATGAGCAATTTGCCTTGGACAAAGCCGGCACGGATACGTACAGGCACCGGCAGGCCGGTTCCAAGTTAGTTGCGGCACGGGGGCTTTATGAGACCGACTTCCTCTTCGGCGAGCGCCTTACTATGGAAAAAGTGCTGAAATTTTACGACCATGATTTCGTGGTCTTAGAAGGAGTGACCGATTTTGTCGCTCCCAAAATCCTTTGCGCCCGCACCGAAGATGAGATAAAGGAACGAATGGATCCTACGGTTTTTGCGTTATCTGGACTCATAGCCCTGCATACTGACCAATACGAGGGTCTGCCTGCCTTTGACCCGCTTAAAGATGCTGAAAAGCTCGTAGATTATATCGAGGCCAAAGTGCCCCCGGTGCTCCCCAACAAGCCAAAAGAAAGCTGCGGCCAGTGCGGCTCTTCCTGCGAGACCATGCTAGCAGACATATTGAACGGCAAAAAAAATAGGTCCGAATGCAAAGTTGACCAGGGAAGCGTGAAGCTCTTCATCGGCGACGAAGAAATAAAAATGGTGCCTTTTGTGAAAGCCATCCTTACAGGCACCGTCGTGGGCTTCGTCTCCAATTTGAAAGGCTATCAAAAGGGCAAAGAAATCACGATAAAAATACATCCTGATTATCGGTGAAAGCAAAATGGAGAGTCTCTGTATTGTAAAGCAGTTCCGCAGCAAGAAAAACCGGGTCTATTTAGTCCACACCAGGGCGATTGCCGGCCAAGAACAATATTGCATCCTGAAAATTTTCAAAAATACTGAGGGTCTCTATAAGGAGTCCGAGCTCTTAGAAATTCTAAAAGGTAAAAGCGTGAGAGTGCCGCAAATTTTGCGAACGGGCAGCAATTATCTGATATTAGAATACGTAGACGGTGAGAACTTAACGGATCTTATTGAACGGATGGAAAATAAAAGGCTGCCGCCCGAAAGCCTTTTTCCTGTTGCCGACAGTCTGTGCGAATGGCTCAAATCCTTTTATGAGGTGTTGAGAGAAGCTTTTCATAAAAACATAATAATGAAAGATGTGAACTTGAGGAATTTTATAGTCATGGATGAGAAAATTTACGGCATCGATTTTGAAGAAGCGGGCGAAGGAAGTCCCGAAGAGGATTTAGGCAAAATTTGCGCCTTTTTGCTCACTTACGAACCCGAATACACGAAATCAAAACTGGAACTGGTCCGATACATATTCGATACTGCGACAAAAAAATTAAACTTAAACCCGGATGCCATAGCTTATGAAATGGAGAGAGAACTTTTTGCCATTAAAAAGCGCAGGAATCTTAAAATTTGGCCATACCTTTTCGTATATTTTTGACTTAAAAAATAAATTAATATAAGTAGCAGCATTAAATAAAAACCTGGAAGGAGATTCACTGTATGCATTTTTTCACCAATATGGGTAGCGAAGAAAATGAAAAAAGCACGCCGGCTCCGGATGTGGGAATCCTTCAGCAGCTAGGCCAGCTTGAAATCCCCAAACCGGAAAGCAACATACACTGCATAACCATAGTGGGACAAATTGAAGGTCACATCATCTTGCCACCGCAGAACAAGACCACCAAATACGAACATATAATCCCTCAGCTAGTGGCCATAGAACAGAACCCCAAAATTGAAGGGCTTTTAATAATCCTGAATACCATTGGCGGGGATGTGGAAGCCGGACTTGCCCTCGCCGAAATGATAGCCAGCATGACAAAACCTACCGTATCACTTGTACTGGGTGGCGGCCATTCCATAGGGGTTCCGATAGCTGTTGCCAGTGATTATTCTTTCATCGCAGAAACGGCTACAATGACCATTCACCCCATAAGGTTGACCGGCCTGGTGATCGGAGTCCCTCAGACTTTCGAGTACCTCGACAAAATGCAGGACCGAGTAATAAAATTCGTGGTGCAGCACTCTAAAATCGAGGAGAGAACTTTGAGGGATTTAATGTTTAACACCGGCCAGTTGGCAAGAGATATCGGGACGGTTCTGGTGGGCATTGATGCCGTAAAGTATGGGCTGATCGATGAAGTAGGCGGCTTAGGGCAAGCTGTTAAAAAGTTAGAAGAACTCATTAATGAACGAAAGAAATCAATAGGTGGTAATTAAAATGATGCTGTACACCGTGTTCCCCCTTGAACTCGTCTTAGAGGGAATAGATAGAAAATACGATTTAAGGGAAATCGAAATCGACAACGTAAAAATTCTGGTGGAACCTGTTGATGTGGACAAAGGCAAGATAATCAGCGTAATAAGCAGCAATCCTGCTGTATATCTCAATCCCAAATTGTACCCTGGAAATATTATAAAATTCATTCCGAGTCAAAGGCTGTAAAGCCTTTTTTGTTTTTTAAAGGATTTTTTGCAAATATGGAGAATAAAAACATAGAGGTGTGCTGTCGTGAAAAGTAATAGGAACAAAAAACACTCTTTATACGACGAAATGCGCTGGGAAATATACGGTATTCTAATAATTTTTGCCGGTGTGCTGGGATTGGTATCGTTGTACACCGATTCCGTCGGAGCACTGGGCACATTATTGAGAAAATACATGAAAGGATTGGCCGGTGCAGGGGCTTTGTCCATACCCTTATGCATTTGCCTAGGAGGCTTTTACTGTCTTCTAAGAAAAAAATTTCCCAGAGTTACACCCCGACTTTACGGCATTATCTTGATCATTTTTGTAATTCTTATAGCTTTGCACATAAAGCCTCACATAGAAATGGGAAATTTGAGCTTCATAGAGAAGATGCGAAAAAGTGTCGATCTGGGTGAAAGTGGAATTGGCGGAGGACTTATTGGAGGAATTTCGGCGTCCATCCTTTTTGCTTTATTCGGTTCTACAGGTACATACATACTTTTGTTTGCCTCCATTTGTATAGGTACAATTCTCACTACGGGCATTTCTATTTCTGAAGCGATAAAAAATTTAATCCATGAGAAAAAAGAAAAACGTCGGGAACCGAAGCCCCAAATTATTAACAGCACCGCTACCACTACGACTGCAGAAGAAGAAACTGAAGAAAAATTGGATGAGAACGTAAAGGAAAATGAACAGCTGAAAGTCGAAAAGGCGGCACCGGACGTCGAGAGCAGTAAAGCTTTAGAAACTTCAGATTGCGAGTTTAATTTTGAAAAGCACTATAAAAATCAAGAGTACAATTTTCCTCCTGTAAGTTTGCTTCAAAAAAGTTCTTCAAGGCAAAACAACCTCAATGAAAAAGAATTGCTGAACAATGCCCAGATCTTAGAAAAAACTTTGGAAAGCTTCGGCATCCAGGCCAAAGTCGTTCAGGTCAGTTGCGGACCAGTGGTCACAAGATACGAAGTCCAACCCTCACCGGGGATTAAGGTGAGCAGGATAGTAAATTTAGCCGACGACATTGCCTTGAGCCTTGCAGTGCCCGATGTTCGCATTGAAGCTCCGATCCCTGGCAAAGCTGCTATAGGCATTGAGGTTCCTAATAAGGAAGTTTCAAAAGTGTACTTTAGAGATATCATTGAATCGCCCGAATTCAAAAATTCCCCCTCTAAACTTACAGTGGCTCTTGGCAAAGACATAGCCGGGAAACCTGTAGCGGCCGATCTTGCCCAAATGCCGCACCTTTTAATTGCTGGTGCGACCGGCTCGGGAAAAAGTGTGTGTATTAACACGATAATAACTAGCATCTTATACAAAGCCTCTCCTGACGAGGTAAAGCTACTGCTGGTTGATCCCAAAGTCGTGGAACTCACCACATATAACGGAATACCACACCTAATTGCCCCAGTGGTGACGGACCCCAAAAAGGCAGCATCAGCCCTCCACTGGATGGTAGCCGAAATGGAGAGAAGGTATAAATTATTCGCTAAAGAAGGAGTGCGGGAAATCAACAGATATAATGAAGTAAGCCAAGAAAAACTGCCGAAAGTCCTGGTAATAATCGATGAATTGGCGGATCTCATGATGGTATCGCCAAAGGAAGTGGAAGAGAGCATCTGCCGGTTAGCCCAGATGGCGAGAGCAGCGGGCATTCACCTCGTAGTTGCCACTCAGAGGCCTTCGGTAGACGTAATTACAGGTTTGATAAAGGCAAACATACCTTCCAGGATATCTTTTGCCGTGTCGTCCCAGGTAGATTCCAGGACAATCCTCGACATGGCCGGGGCCGAAAAGCTTTTGGGTAAAGGAGATATGCTATTTTTCCCGGTGGGAGCAGCAAAGCCCATAAGAGTTCAGGGGGCTTTTTTGAGCGAAAAGGAGGTCGAGAAAGTAGTAACTTTTGTAAAAAACCAGATGGAACCTAATTATGAAAAAAATTTATCAGACTTTGAAGTAGAAAAGCCTCTTAACAGCGAAGAGGTTCTGGATGAACTATTTAAAGAGGCCCTTTCAGTGGTCATCGAAAACGGCCAGGCTTCTGCCTCATTGCTTCAGAGAAAGCTTCGAATAGGTTACGCCAGGGCAGCTCGCCTGATCGACCAAATGGAGGAAAAAGGTTTTATAGGAAAGTACGAAGGTTCTAAACCTCGACAGATTTTGATAACCAAAGAGCAATTCGAAAAATATTTTAACGAATCAACCTAAGCAGCAGTCGAAGATAATTGTAAAATTGGGAAAATTGCTATTACCTGGGAAATATATTTTGAGGAGTGAGAGGTATGAACCTCGACGACATAAAAAATTCTAAAGAACTGGGGGATTATCTAAGGAGTTTACGCCTCGAAAAAAATATATCGCTCGAGGAAATCTACCAGGAAACTAAAATTCGGATTAAGTACTTGAAGGCCATCGAAGATGGAGATTTCGAAGCCATTCCAGGAGGCGAAGTCTATTTAAAAGGGTTTTTGAAAAACTACGCTGAAGCGATAGGCATCGATTCGAGCGAAATTTTAAAAAAATACAAAGAGATCTCGGCTCCCAAGTCCGAAGAATCTTCCCAAGAAAAAGCAGAAAATAGCGAAGAGATCTTAGTTGAAAGAGAAAAAGCCACATCAAAGGCATCGAAGATGAAAATTCCCCTGCTGATAGGAGTGCTTGTTCTCATCATCGCTCTGGTATTTATTGCCCTTTCGACCGCAAAAGCCCCATCCAATACCTCATCAGTAAAACCTGGAGAGACGTACGTACCCGGTGAAGCGCCTTCAATAGAAGATTCAAGTCCAGATCAAGAGATTGGGGAAGAAATTAAGGAAGAACTACCAGATCAAGTTATTTTGGTGAGCGATGACGGCCGGAATGTAACCTATACGGTCTCGGGAAGTTCTATTTACGTAAACTTTGAAGTTACGAAGGATAGGTGCTGGATTAGGGTCACCGCCGATGACGAGGTCACCTTTGAAGGAACGTTAAGGCAAGGCGACTCTAAAACGTTTGAAGCAGATAAAAAACTTTCTATAAGAATTGGAAACCCACTGGCGGTTAAAGTTACATTAAACGGCCAAGAAATAGAACTCAGCGGCAATTCAGCAAAAACTCTATCAATAATGAGGAAGGAATAATTCCTCATTTTTTTTGCTTTACTTATAGGAAAAGAGCCTATATACTATTAATGGCATTCAAAATGACAATTTAGGAGGTACAAAGTGGAAGTCAAAGTCGCTTTAATATCGCTCGGATGCGATAAGAACTTGGTAGATTCCGAATACATGCTAGGCAGTTTGCTGGAAAAGGGTTATTCGGTGACCAACATTCCAGAGGAAGCCGATATCATAATAGTAAATACCTGCGGTTTCATAAATTCGGCAAAAGAAGAGTCGATAAATACCATCCTCGAAATGTCCGAATACAAAAAGAAAGGCAAATGTAAGCTCCTGATTGCCAGCGGCTGTCTTTCTCAGCGCTACGGAGACCAGCTTTTGAGAGAAATCCCGGAACTCGACGCAGCCATTGGAACGGGCGACTTTATGAAATTGCCGGAGTTAATCGAACAGATGAAGGTATCCAGGCTAAATATAACATGCAATAAAACGGCGATTGACTACGACATCAAAAAAAGGGTCAACACCTTTAAATACATTTCTTACGTAAAAATCTCAGAAGGGTGTAACAACCGCTGCTCTTACTGCGCCATCCCAATGATAAAAGGCCCTTATAAGAGCAGGCCCATGGAATCGATAAAAGAGGAGGTAGAATTCCTCGTATCCCGCGGGATAAAAGAAATCAATATAATAGCTCAGGATACCACGAGCTACGGCATTGACATATACGGCAAACCATCGCTGCCCGAGCTCATTAAAAAATTAGCCGATGTGAAAGGGGACTTCTGGATAAGGATACTGTATGCATATCCCACCCATATAAACGACGAGCTTTTGGAAATAATCGCTTCCAACCCAAAAGTAGTAAAATACCTCGACATCCCTTTGCAACACGTGAGCAATCGGATCTTGAGGCTGATGAATAGGCCCACCAACTCGGAACAAATAAAAAAACTGATCGAGAGAATTAGGAAGGCTGTCCCCGACATCACACTCAGGACCACTTTTATAGTCGGGTTTCCCACGGAAACTGAAACGGATTTTAGAGAACTCGTCGATTTCGTTAAAACCTATCAATTCGACCGGGTCGGAGCTTTTAAGTATTCCAGAGAGGAGGGCACGTACGCATACAATTTGAGACCACAGGTTCCCGAAAAAATAAAGCAAAAAAGATTTGACACCCTTATGAGGATTCAACAGTCTATCTCAAAAAATAAAAACCAAAAATTGGTAGGATCCGTATTAAAGGTGTTAGCCGAAACCTACGATTCTAAAAGAAAATTGCTCATCGGCCGCTCGCAGAAGGATGCGCCGGAAGTCGACGGCACAGTGATTTTTACCGGCGGTAAATGCAAGCCAGGCCAATTCTGCGACGTGAAAATCACAAAGGCTTTTGAATACGATTTATATGGTGAAGCTTTGCAAAGTGACTGAAGAAGGCATTCCCATAAAATGCCTTCTTTGCTTTTATGACACGAGAAAAAGGGTATGATATAATTATTTTATGTAAACATCCCTTTGATTGAGGTGAGATTTTTTGGTCTTCGACAAAAGAAAGTTTTTTTACGCTTTTGCAGCTTTTTTTATTTCATTAGTTTTGCTGTTTAGTGCCCAGCAATTGTATAACAGGTATGTCGCTTTAAATCCGCTGAACAAAGCCTTTTTGCAAAAAGAATACGTAGAACAATTCAGCATAAAGAAAGAATCGGGAACGATCAATATAGAAATTTGCCTCAAAGATATAGAAAATTTTGCGGAGGTATACCATGATATTCAGGAAACTGCTTCCGACATTTTAAATGGCAAACCTTTTACCGTAAAAATAACAAATAGACCCTCCGAAAGGCTGGAGGACATATACATCAATGAGGTTCAATTCGTGAT
>QGUT01000020.1 GCA_003242255.1 Bacillota bacterium | reverse complement strand
CTGAGATGGTAATGCCGGGAGACAACGTAGTGATGGAGATAGAGTTGATAGCGCCGATAGCGATGGAAGAAGGTCTGCGTTTTGCTATCCGCGAGGGTGGCAGGACCGTAGGGGCCGGCGTGGTGACCCAGATAATCGAATAGAGAAATGAGGAAACTTAAGCCAAGGAGGGAGAAAAGTGGCCCGACAGAAGATCAGAATACGCCTGAAGTCATACGACAGCGGTATACTAGACAAGTCGGCACAAAAAATAGTGGAAACGGCAAAGCGCACAGGGGCCAAAGTTTCGGGCCCCATTCCACTGCCTACTGAGAGGAGTCTCATAACCATATTGAGAGCTCCCCACAAATATAAGGATTCCAGGGAGCAGTTTGAGGTTAGGACCCACAAGCGGCTGATAGATATTCACGAACCGACCTCGAAAACCGTCGATGCTCTCATGAGGCTGGATTTACCCGCAGGAGTTGATATAGAAATTAAGTTGTAATTTTACCTGAGGAGGTGGTAAGGATGGCCAAAAAGGCTATACTGGGCGTAAAACTCGGGATGACGCAGATTTTCAACGAAGCGGGAGAGGCCGTGCCGGTTACCGTTGTGGAAGCAGGTCCCTGTGTGGTAATGCAGAAAAAGACTCAGGAAACCGACGGGTACTGCGCGCTGAAAGTGGGCTTCCTGGATGTGAAAGAGTCAAGGCTTACGAAACCGGTGCTGGGCCAGTTCAAAAAGCTTCAGTTGAAGCCGAAAAAGTACATCAGAGAGTTGAAGATAGATGACATCGACAAGTACAACGTAGGCGATGAAATAAAAGTGGATATTTTTGAGCCCGGCGAAAGGGTGGACGTCACCGGCATTTCAATAGGAAAAGGTTTTGCCGGCGGCGTGAAAAGGTGGAATTTCAACCGGGGCCCCATGTCTCACGGTTCCATGTACCACAGGCGGCCCGGTTCCGGCGGTGCCACCGATCCGGAAAGGGTCTTCAAGGGCAAGAAGATGCCAGGTCATCTGGGCCATGAAAGGGTGACTGTGCAGAACCTGGAGATAGTGAAGGTAGATCCGGAGAAGAATCTGCTCCTTATAAAAGGCTCGGTTCCCGGGACCAGGAAGTCACTGCTTTACATTAAGAGCACGGTAAAGAGCTAAACCCAAGAGGAAAGGAGGAGCCCCTATGCCAAAAGTAGCTTTATACAACATGCAGGGCCAGCAAATAGGAGAAATGGAGCTTTCCGACAGCGTATTTGGGGTTGAGGTAAAACCTGAAGTCATGCACCAGGTGGTCGTAAATTACCTGGCGAACCAGAGGGTCGGCACCGCCTCTACGAAGACCCGGGGAGAAGTGAGAGGAGGCGGCCGCAAGCCCTGGAGGCAGAAGGGTACCGGCCGGGCAAGGCACGGCAGCATCCGGTCACCCCTTTGGAGAAAAGGTGGCATCGTGTTTGGCCCGAAACCCCGTTCTTATAAATACACTTTGCCCAAGAAGTTGAAGAGGTTGGCCTTAAAGTCCGCTTTGAGCGCGAAGGTAAGGGACAACGAGATAATAGTTGTGGATAAACTCACGATGGATGTTCCGAAGACCAAGGAAATGGTAAAGGTTCTTACGAACCTCAATGCCAACACCAAATCCCTCATTGTGCTCGCAAATTCCGACATGAACGTGGTCAAATCTGCCCGCAACATACCGGGGGTAACCACCACCACGGCCAGCACATTGAACGTCTACGACATCCTAAACCATGAAAAGCTCATAATGACGGTAGATGCGGTAAAGCGGGTAGAGGAGGTGTACGCATGAGCAAAGATCCGCATGACATAATAATTCGCCCGTGGATTACCGAAAAATCCATGGCCATGAAGGAACAGAGGAAGTACACGTTTGTGGTCCACCCCGATGCCAACAAGACCGAGATTAAAAACGCCGTAGAGGCTATCTTCGGGGTAAAAGTGGAAAAGGTAAACACGATGAACGTGCGGGGCAAGAAAAAGAGAGTGGGTCTTTACGAAGGCAAGCGCCCCGATTGGAAGAAAGCGATAGTCACCTTGAAGAAGGACAGCAAGCCCATTGAATTCTTCGAGAGCTTATAGTGATACCTGATACGGCAAGCAGAACAGCAGACTGGAGAAGGAGGGATAAGTGGTGGGTATAAAAAAATTTAAACCCACATCGCCGGGCGTAAGATTCATGACCGTATCCACCTTTGAAGAGATAACGAAGAAAGAGCCCGAAAAATCGCTGGTGCAGATTCTGAAGAAAAAAGCGGGCCGCAACATGCAGGGAAGAGTTACAGCGAGACACCGGGGCGGCGGCCACAAGAGGAAGTACAGAATAATAGACTTTAAGAGGGATAAAGACGGCGTGCCGGCCAAAGTGGCGGCTATCGAATACGATCCGAATCGTTCCGCCAGAATAGCGCTTCTGCACTACATGGACGGAGAAAAGCGCTATATATTGGCTCCGGTGGGGCTAAAGGTAGGCGACATAGTGGAATCGGGCCCCAATGCGGACATCAAACCTGGTAACGCGCTCCCACTTGCCAACATACCCGTAGGTACCATAGTCCACAACGTGGAACTTTACCCCGGCAAGGGCGGCCAGCTGGTTAGGGCGGCCGGTGCGGCGGCCCAGGTTATGGCGAAAGAAAACGGGTTTGCTACCTTGAGACTTCCGTCGGGCGAGATGAGGATGGTGCCCGAGGAATGCAGGGCAACGGTGGGACAGGTGGGCAATCTGGACCACGAAAACATCACCATCGGCAAAGCCGGGCGCTCCAGGTGGCTCGGAAGGAGACCTCACGTGCGCGGTTCCGTCATGAACCCGGTGGACCATCCGCATGGCGGCGGCGAAGGAAAGGCGCCTATCGGCCGGAAGCACCCCGTCACACCGTGGGGCAAACCTACTTTGGGGTACAAGACTCGGAAAAAGAACAAGCCGTCGGATAAATACATCGTTAAGCGCCGCAAATAACCGGTGAAAGGAGGTAGAATGATGGGTCGCTCTGCTAAAAAAGGCCCTTTTGTGGACCCCAAGCTGTTGAAGAAAATAAAGGCTATGAACGAGAAAAAGGAAAAAAAGGTGATCAAGACCTGGTCTAGGGATTCCACGATAATTCCGGAGATGGTGGGACATACCATAGCGGTTCACGATGGAAGGAGGCACGTTCCCATATATATAACGGAAGATATGGTTGGCCACAAGCTCGGAGAGTTTGCCCCCACCAGGACTTTCAGGGGTCACGGTGAGCACACGGAAAGGTCGACTGCACTAAAGTAAACACCGGGTAAAGGAGGTAAGTAAAGGTGGAAGCTAGGGCACAGGCGAGATATGTCAGAATAGCTCCGAGAAAAGTGAGGATCGTCTTGGACCTCATAAGGGGCAAAAAAGTAGATGAGGCCTTAAATATCCTGCAGTTTACGCCAAAGAGGGCGTCGAAGATTGTCGAAAAGCTCATCCGTTCGGCCGTTGCCAATGCCGAGAACAACCACAACATGAATCCGGATTCGCTTTACATCTACAGGTGCTATGCGGACCAGGGACCGACCTTGAAGAGATTCAGAGCCAGGGCGTTCGGCAGGGCAGCGATGATCCGCAAGAAGACCAGCCACATCACGGTGGTACTAAAGGAAAAGGAGGGATAAAATTTGGGCCAAAAAGTACATCCCCATGGACTGAGAATCGGAATCATTAGAGATTGGGATTCCCGGTGGTACGCAGAAAAGAACTTTGCCGATCTGGTAATAGAAGACTACAACATACGAAAGCACATCAAAAATAAATTTTACGCCGCAGGAATATCTAGGATCGAGATAGAAAGGGCTGCAAACCGCCTGCGGGTTACCATAAACACGGCAAAGCCGGGCATGGTCATAGGCAAAGGCGGCACCGGCGTGGAGGAACTGAGAGCCGAACTGGAAGCCATGACGGGGAAGCAGGTTGCGGTAAACGTAGTGGAAATTAAGGAGCCCGACCTGGAAGCCCAGCTGGTGGCAGAGAACATTGCGGCCCAGATAGAGCGCCGTATTTCATACCGCCGGGCCATGAAGCAGGCCATCGCCAGGGTCCTCAAGGCCGGAGCCAAAGGCGTGAAGACGATGGTGAGCGGCAGACTGGCCGGAGCTGAAATTGCGAGAACCGAATGGTACCGTGAAGGCACGATTCCGCTCCAGAAATTGCGTGCCGATATAAGCTACGGTTTTGCCGAAGCCCATACCACTTACGGGCGCATAGGCGTAAAGGTGTGGATATACAGGGGCGACGTCCTCCCCACGAAGAGAGAGGAAAAACAGGCGGAAGGAGGAGAGGCCAATGTTAATGCCGAAACGGGTAAAGTACAGGAAACAGCAGCGAGGAACAATTAAAGGAAGAGCTACCCGCGGTACTGAAGTAACTTACGGCGAGTACGGACTGCAGGCCTTGGAAGCGGCGTGGATTACGAGCAGCCAGATTGAGGCGGCGAGAATTGCCATAACCAGGTACGTCAAAAGGGGAGGAAAGGTCTGGATAAAGATATTTCCGGACAAACCCGTGACGAAGAAACCGGCTGAAACCCGTATGGGAAGCGGCAAGGGTTCTCCGGAATACTGGGTTGCCGTGGTAAAGCCCGGGCGCGTGCTCTTTGAACTGGGGGGCGTCCCGGAGGATGTGGCAAAGGAAGCCTTGACACTTGCCTCCCACAAGCTGCCGATAAAGACCAAGATAGTGAAACGTGAAGGGATAGGCGGTGATGGAAATGAAGGCTAAGCAGATAAGGGAGTTGTCGGATCAGGAATTGATCCAGAAACTGAAGGATTTGAAAGGGGAACTCTTTAATCTCAGATTCCAGTCGGCTACGGGGCAACTAGACAACCCCAAGCGCATAAGGGAAGTCAGGAAGACCATAGCCAGGATTAAAACGATTTTGACGGAAAGAGAACGGGCAAGAGCTTAACAAATCCATACAGTCGAAGGAGGGATAAAATGGAGGGGAGACCCAAAAGGAAAGTTCGGACGGGAGTTGTGGTCAGCAATAAGATGGATAAGACCATCGTGGTGGCTGTCGAATCCATTATACGCCATCCCCTTTACGGCAAGACGATAAAGCGCACCAAGAAATTTAAGGCTCACGATGAAAATAACCAGTGCCAGATCGGCGATGTGGTAAAGATTATGGAGACCAGACCTTTGAGCAAGACCAAGCGCTGGAGACTGGTGGAAATAGTAAAGCGCGCCGAGTAATAATGCAAGAAGAGGGGAGGGTCAAGGATGATTCAGGTTCAGACGCGGCTAAACGTGGCGGACAACACCGGGGCCAAACAGATAATGTGCATCCGGGTTCTGGGCGGATCCAACCGGAAATTTGCCGGCGTAGGCGACATAATTGTGGCTTCGGTTAAGGATGCGGCTCCAGACGGAATGGTAAAGAAAGGCGATGTCGTCAAGGCCGTAATAGTGAGAACTAAGGCCCCTACCAGACGGCCGGACGGTTCTTATATAAGGTTCGACGAAAACGCGGCAGTGATAATAAACGATGACATGAACCCGAAAGGAACGCGCATTTTCGGACCGGTGGCTCGCGAACTGAGGGATAGGAATTTTATGAGGATCATATCGCTCGCACCAGAAGTCCTGTAAGGAGGTGTAACCCTTGGCGAAAGTTCACGTAAAAAAAGGCGATACGGTAGTGGTATTATCGGGCAAGGATAAGGGCAAAAGGGGCAAGGTGCTCCGCGTCATAGCGAAGAAGGGAGTGGCCATCGTAGAAGGGGTAAACGTGGCCACAAAGCACCAGAAGCCTTCTCCCAAGAATCCCCAGGGCGGCATAGTGCACCAGGAGATGCCGCTCAACACTTCGAAACTTATGGTAGTCTGCAACAAATGCGGAATGCCTACTAGGATTGGACACACTTTCCTAGCTGACGGCACTAAGGTCAGGACCTGCAAAAAATGCGGTGAGGTTCTAGATAGCAAGTAGAACTTGAAAGGAGGGAATCTAAATGCCCAGGCTAAGGGAAAAGTATGAAAAAGAAGTCATTCCGGCATTGATGAAGAAGTTTAATTACAAAAACGTCATGCAGGTTCCGCGCCTGGAGAAAGTAGTACTCAACATGGGCATAAGCGATGCGAAGGAAAATCCTAAAGCCGTAGAATCGGCCGCCAGAGATTTAGCGTTGATAGCGGGGCAAAAGCCCGTAGTTACAAAAGCGAAAAAGTCCATCGCTTCGTTCAAAATAAGGAAGGGAATGGCTATCGGCGCTAAAGTTACTTTGAGGGGCAACAGGATGTACGAATTCCTGGATAAATTGTTCAATATAGCCCTGCCCCGCGTGAGAGACTTTAAAGGCCTTTCGCCCGATGCTTTCGACGGGAGGGGCAACTATACTCTCGGCATCAGAGAACAGTTGATTTTCCCTGAAATAGATTACGACAAGATCGATAAGATCCGCGGAATGGATATTACTATAGTGACAACTGCCAAAAACGACGAAGAGGCCCGCGAGCTTTTAAAGGCTCTTGGGATGCCCTTTGCTCGCTAGAAAGGAGGATGACGGATGGCAAAGAAATCCCTCATTGCGAAACAGAAGAGGCCCCAGAAATACTCGACGAGGTATTACAACCGCTGCAAGATATGCGGAAGGCCCAGAGCGTATTTGAGGAAATTCGGCGTATGCCGGCTTTGCTTTAGAGTTTTGGCCCACCGCGGCGAGATACCAGGCGTGAGAAAAGCAAGCTGGTAAAAGTGTTGAAAGGAGGTTTCGGAAAATGGCTGTTACAGATCCCATCGCAGATATGCTGACCCGTATAAGGAATGCCAATAGCGCAGGGCACCCGACGGTTGAAGTTCCTTGCTCCAACATGAAGAAGGCAATAGTCGAGACCCTGAAAAACGAAGGGTTCATTCAGGATTACGAAGTGATCGAAGACGGCAAGCAGGGGATAATCAAGATTTATTTGAAATACGGTCCCAACAAGGAAAGGGTTATCACCGGCATTAAGAGAATCTCGAAGCCGGGCCTCAGAATTTACGTGAGAAAAGACCAGATTCCCAAAGTGCTCGGAGGGTTAGGCATAGCCATTCTCTCTACTTCGAAGGGAATTATGACCGACAAACAGGCGAGAAAAGAAGGAGTAGGCGGAGAAGTCATCTGCTACGTGTGGTAAACTTGATAAGGAGGTGCCTGAATAAATGTCGCGGATAGGCAAAAAGCCCATAGAGATACCGAAAGGCGTTGAAGTAAAGATTGAAGGCAACGTTGTCACCGTAAAGGGACCTAAAGGAACTCTGACCAAAGAATTTCACAAAGACATGCAGATTCTACAGGAAGACGGCAAAATCCTGGTAAAGCGTCCGTCGGACGACAAAGAGCACAAGGCGCTCCACGGCCTGACGAGGAGCCTTCTCGCCAATATGGTGAACGGTGTGGTAAACGGTTACGAAAAGGCGCTGGTGCTGGAAGGCGTCGGTTACAGGGCCAGCAAGCAGGGAAATAAATTGGTGCTCAACGTGGGCTTTTCTCATCCGGTAGAGATTGAAGCGCCGAAGGGCATCGATTTCGAAGTTCCCGCCCAGAACAAAATTATCGTGAGAGGCATTGACAAAGAGCTGGTAGGCATAACCGCAGCAAAAATTAGGAGCGTAAAAGAGCCCGAGCCGTACAAGGGCAAGGGCATAAGGTATGAAAATGAAGTGGTACGCCGCAAGGCCGGAAAAGCGGGAGGTAAATAAGGCAGTAGGAGGAGGGGTGTAAATGATTAAGAAAGAGTCGAGAAATGAAGCCCGGAAGAGACGGCACAAGAGGATACGCAAGAAAGTCTTCGGCACCGCTGAAAGGCCGAGACTGAACGTCTTCCGCAGTCTAAAACACATTTACGCGCAGATAATTAACGACGAAGAGGGAAGGACGCTGGTGGCAGCTTCGACGCTGGACCCCGCCATTCGCGACAGCGTAAAAGGCTGCAACATAGAAGCGGCGGAAATGGTCGGGGAACTTATCGCAAAGCGGGCTTTGGAAAAGGGCATAACCAAGGTGACCTTTGACAGAGGCGGATATCTGTACCACGGGCGCGTGAAAGCCTTAGCTGAAGCTGCAAGGCGCGCCGGCCTGGAATTCTAGAGAAGGAGGTAGCCGGATGCAGAGGGAAAAAGATATGGAACACGAATTTTCGGAGAAGGTTGTCTCGATAAACCGCGTATCCAAGGTGACCAAGGGCGGCAAGAATTTCCGGTTCTCGGTCCTGGTAGTAGTCGGCAATAAAAACGGAAAAGTGGGAGTGGGAACCGGAAAGGCTCAGGAAATACCGGACGCTATAAGGAAAGCCATAGAGGATGCCAAGAAGAACCTCATCGATGTGCCGGTGGTAAACGGCACCATACCCCACGAGGTAATAGGAGAGTCCGGGGCTGGGAAAGTTCTGGTTAAACCTGCTGTTGAAGGTACGGGCGTAATAGCAGGCGGTCCTGTCAGAGCGGTGCTGGAACTGGCGGGGCTCAGGAACGTGGTGAGCAAGTCGCTCGGATCGAATAACGCTAAAAACATGGTGGACGCCACTATCGATGCTTTAAAGCAGTTAAAGAGGGCAGATCAGGTGGCCAAATTAAGGGGCAAAACCGTTCAGGAACTGCTTGGATAAAAATTTACACGGAACAGGAGGTGCTACAATGAGACTTCACGACCTTAAGCCGGCAAAAGGTTCTAAAAAGCGGCCGAAGAGAGTTGGGCGGGGCATAGGTTCCGGACACGGCAAAACTTCGACAAGAGGCCACAAGGGTCAGAATGCGAGAAGCGGCGGCGGAGTGCGACCCGGATTTGAAGGAGGCCAGATGCCCCTCATCCGCAGAATACCGAAGAGAGGATTTACGAATATATTCAAAAAAGAATACGCCATAGTCAACGTAAAAGACCTGAACGTATTCGAGGATAACACCCGGGTTACTCCGGAGCTTCTGAAGGAAAAGGGATTGATAAAACAGATAAAAGATGGAGTAAAAATACTGGGAGATGGTGAACTCAAAGTAAAGCTGGAAGTTGTGGCGCACGCGTTTTCCAGCTCCGCCAGGGAAAAGATTGAGGCTGCCGGCGGGAAAGCCGAGGTGATATAATGCTTGAAGCCCTGAAAAATGCTTGGAAGATCCCGGACTTGAGAAATCGCATAAAGTTCACGCTCCTGATGCTGGTAGTGTTCAGGATAGGAGCTTTCGTGCCGGTGCCGGGCATGAACCCCGAAGCTGTAAGGCAGTTGATAGAGAGGGGCGCGCTGCTGGGCTTTTTCGACATAATAGCCGGAGGCGCTTTTAAACAGTTTTCAGTTTTTGCCATGAGTATAACCCCTTACATCAACGCTTCCATAATAGTTCAACTCCTCACCATAATCATTCCCAGGTGGGAGGAGTTGGCCAAAGAGGGCGCGGAAGGCCGGAAAGTTCTCGCCCGCTATACCCGGTACGGCACGGTGATTCTCGGCCTCATACAGGCGACCGGCCTTGCCGTTGGGTTCAGGAGCGCTTTGATGTATCCGGGATTCTTCGGCAGTCTTCTGGTTGTAATTAGCCTCACAGCCGGAACGGCATTTTTGATGTGGGTCGGCGAGCAGATCAACGACAAAGGTATCGGCAACGGTATCTCTATCTTGATTTTCGCAGGTATAGTTTCGAGGCTTCCCAGTGGTTTGTATCAGGTTTATGAATACGTAAGGGTGGGTACCACCAATCTCCTGATGGTGCTCGTTTTCGCGGTGTTTGCCCTGGCCGTAATAGTGGGAGTTATCGCCGTTCAGGAGGCGGAGCGCCGGATTCCCGTGCACTACGCCAAGAGAGTGGTCGGGAGGAGAGTATACGGCGGACAGACCACCCACATACCCATGAAGTTAAATGCGGCAGGCGTGATCCCTGTGATCTTCGCGATGTCGATACTCCTCTTCCCTAGCACGGTGGCGGGATTTTTCCCCAACAGCGCGGTGGCTCAGAATATAGCCAACTTCATCAAGCCCGGAGGCTGGCTGTATGCGAGCCTTTATACCTTGTTAATAGTATTTTTCACGTATTTCTACACTGCTATAACCTTTAACCCGGTGGACGTGGCCGACAATATCAAGAAATACGGAGGTTTCATTCCCGGAATCAGGCCGGGCAGGCCTACAGCCGATTACCTCAACAGGATAATGAGCCGGATAACCCTTATCGGAGCCATTTTCCTTGCAGCCATAGCCGTCCTGCCGTATATAATTACCGGCGTTACGAGCCTCAACATTTATTTTGGCGGTACTGCCTTATTGATAGTCATAGGCGTTGCCTTGGAGACCATGAAACTCATAGAAGCCCAGATGCTAATGAGGCATTATCAGGGTTTCTTGAAATAGGGGTTGATGGAAAATGCGCATAGTTCTGATGGGACCTCCCGGGGCCGGAAAGGGGACGCAGGCTAAGAAACTTGCCGAAGCTTTTAGTGTTCCCCAGATAGCGACGGGCGACATATTGAGGGCGGCAGTCCAGCAGGGAACGCCCCTCGGGAAGAAGGCAAAAGAATACATGGAACAGGGCCTTCTGGTCCCCGATGAAGTCATAACCGGAATTGTCCGGGAACGACTTAAGGCGAACGATGCGGAAAAGGGCTTTATCCTCGACGGCTTCCCCAGGACCATACCTCAGGCCGAGAGCCTGGATAAGATTCTGGAAGAAATGGGGGTAAAACTGGACGCCGTAATAAACATCGTCGTTCCGAGGGATGAACTCATACAGAGGTTTACCGGACGGCGGGTGTGCCCGAATTGCGGCGCCACCTATCACGTAAAGCACAACCCGCCGAAGCAGGAAGGAATCTGCGACAAGTGCGGCGGCCAGTTGATCGTGAGGGCCGACGACGATATAAAGACGGTCGAAAAGAGGATTGACGTCTACGAGCGGGAGACAAAACCCCTCATAGATTATTACAAGGACAAGGAGCTTCTGGTGAATATCGATGGAAACAGGCCAATCGAAGAGGTCTTCGAAGAGATAAAAGGACTCCTTTAAAGAGGCGAAGCCGATGATAGTGATAAAGTCCAAGAGGGAAATCGAGATAATGAGAAGGGCCGGCAAAGTGGTGGCCCAGGTATTGGAAGAACTCAAAAAACACATAAAGCCCGGTGTTACCACCGGAGAGCTTGACAGGATCGCAGAAGAGATTATACTGAAGAACGGCGCGCTCCCTGCTTTCAAAGGCTACCAGGGCTATCCTGCAACGATTTGTGCATCGGTCAATGAAGAGGTAGTACATGGAATTCCTGGATTAAGAACCCTCCAAGATGGTGATATTATAAGTATAGACACAGGAGCCATAGTTGAAGGCTACTATTCCGATGCGGCAAGGACTTACCCGGTGGGAAGCATTTCGGACGAAGCAAAGAAGCTCATCGAGGTCACCGAGCGGAGCTTTTTTGAAGGGATTGCCTTTGCCAAAGTGGGATACAGGCTATCCGACATTTCCCACGCCATTCAGTCCTTTGTGGAAAGCCATAACTTTTCGGTGGTGCGGGAATGGGGAGGCCACGGGATTGGCCGCAGGATGCATGAAGACCCGCACGTGCCCAACTACGGCCCTCCGAACAAAGGGCCGAGGCTGAAGCCGGGCATGACTCTGGCGATTGAACCCATGGTAAATGCGGGGGATTACGAGGTCTACGTCAGGGATGACAACTGGACGGTTGTGACTAAAGATGGCAGTCTCTCAGCCCACTACGAGAACACCATCGTCATCACCGATGGTGAGCCCGAGATTTTGACCATTCTGTAGGCAGGTGTTGATATGAAAGAAGTGGAACCTGGCCAGCTAGTCATGTCTTGTGCTGGGCGAGATAAGGGCAGATTCATGATCGTATTGAAGGTCATCGATGACCAGTACGTCTATGTGGCCGACGGAAAATTGAGGAAGGTCGAAAGGCCCAAGAAGAAAAAGCTAAAGCACCTTAAGGTGCAAAACAAGATATCGGATTTCATCCGCGAAAAACTGATGAACGGTCGCAAAGTGTACAACGAAGAGATAAGAAGAGCCCTCGAAGAATTGATTGAAAAACCCGATGATAACAGGTCTTAAAGGAGGAAGGAGGGCTTATATGTCAAAAGAAGATGTCATAGAAGTAGAAGGCACGGTTGTGGAGCCTCTTCCTAACGGGATGTTTCGAGTTGAATTGAAAAACGGCCATAAAGTTTTGGCTCACGTGTCTGGCAAGATAAGGATGAACTATATCAGGATACTGCCGGGCGATAAAGTCACCGTAGAACTTTCTCCCTACGATTTGACTCGAGGCAGGATAGTATACCGTTACAAATAAAAAGGGGGAATTGACGTTGAAAGTTCGGCCTTCAGTGAAGAAGATTTGCGAGAAGTGCAAGATAATCAAGCGCAAGGGCAGAATCATGGTGATTTGCGAAAATCCAAAGCATAAACAAAGACAAGGTTAAAAAAGGAGGAGTGAGTGGATGGCTAGGATCGCGGGCGTCGACCTGCCGAAAGACAAAAGGGTTGAGATAGCCCTCACCTATATCTACGGCATAGGCAGGAGCCTTTCGAACAAGATATTGCAGGAAGCGGGAGTCAATCCCGATACGAGAGTTAAAGACCTGACCGAAAAGGAGATTTCCAATCTCAGGGATATCATCGAAAAGAACTACAAGGTCGAAGGTGACCTGCGCCGCGAAGTGGCGATGAACATCAAGAGACTGGTCGAGATCGGATGCTACCGGGGAATACGCCACAGAAAGGGACTCCCGGTCCGCGGCCAGAGGACCCGCACTAATGCGAGGACCAGGAAGGGTCCCAGGAAGACCGTCGGAGCAAAGCGCAGCAAGTAATAAAAAATTTACGGAGGTGATGTAAAAGTGGCGATGACTTCTAGGAAGCGCAGAGAAAAAAGGCGCGTGGAAAAGGGCAAGGCCCACATCCACTCGACTTTTAACAATACTATCGTGACGATTACCGATGAGGCGGGAAATCCGATTACATGGGCTAGCGCGGGAACGGTAGGTTTTAAAGGCTCGAGGAAAGGAACTCCTTTTGCGGCCCAGTTGGCAGCCGAGTCGGCCGCAAAGAAAGCGATGGATTACGGCCTCAAGACCGTAGAGGTTCTCGTCAAAGGGCCGGGGCCAGGGCGTGAAGCTGCCATTCGTTCGCTCCAAGCCGCCGGACTTGAGATCAGCGTGATAAAGGACGTAACGCCCATTCCTCACAACGGTTGCAGGCCGCCGAAGCGCCGCCGCGTGTAAAAAGCAAAATTCAGGAGGTGGATGTAAAGCATGGCAAGATACACAGGTCCGGCATGCCGTTTGTGCCGCCGGGAAGGAGTCAAACTGTATCTCAAAGGTGAAAGGTGCTATGGTCCCAAGTGCGCTATTGACCGGAGGGGATATGCGCCCGGTCAGCACGGACAGATGCGGAGGAAGCTCTCCGAATACGGCATACAGCTAAGGGAAAAGCAAAAGGCCAAGAGGATTTACGGAGTGCTGGAACAGCAGTTCAAGATATATTTTGAAGAGGCTTCCAGGCAAAAAGGCGTCACCGGTGAAAACTTGCTTCGCCTTCTGGAATGCCGCCTGGACAACGTGGTCTATCGCCTAGGGTTCGCCAAATCCCGCGCTCAGGCAAGGCAACTCGTACGGCACGGCCACTTTGAGGTAAACGGCAAAAAGGTCGACATTCCGTCCTATCAGGTAAAGCCGGGGAATGTGATTGCCGTCCGGGAGAAGAGCAGATCCCTGGAAATTTTCAAAGAGATGGCTGAGCTTGGAAAGGGCAGAGTGGTACCGGAATGGCTGTCGGTAAATTACGATACCCTGACTGGAGAGGTACTGAGGTATCCGAATAGGGAAGACATCGACGTGCCCATACAGGAGCAACTCATCGTCGAGCTGTACTCCAAGTAATAACCCTCATTTGAAAATCGCACGAGGAGGGTAACGTTATTGATGATCGAAATTGAAAAGCCAAGGATAGAGCTGGTGGAGTTGAGCGAAGACAATACTTACGGAAAGATTGTGATCGAACCGCTGGAAAGAGGCTACGGAACCACCCTTGGCAATTCTTTAAGAAGGGTTCTCTTGTCTTCGCTGCCGGGAGCCGCCGTCACTTCGGTAAAGATAGAAGGGGTCCAGCACGAATTCTCCACGATCCCCGGGGTCCTGGAGGACACGGTGGAGATAATAATGAACATCAAAGGGCTCGCGGTAAAGATGTACGGCGACGAGCCTCGGGTTCTCAGGATTGAAGCCGAAGGAGAAGGCGAGGTCACGGGCAAAGACATCATCTGCGATGCCGACGTGGAGATAATCAACAAGGACCACCACATCGCCACTTTGGAAAAGGGCGGCCGGCTCTTTGCGGAGTTGACTTTAGAAAAAGGCAAGGGTTACGTCACCGCCGATAAGAACAAAAAGCCGGGACAGCCCATAGGGGTAATAGCTATCGACTCCATATTTACTCCCGTAATCAAGGCCAACTACACGGTGGAGCACACCAGGGTGGGACAGATCACCGACTACGATAAGCTCACCCTGGAAGTGTGGACAAACGGCACTATAAAACCCGATGAAGCCGTGAGCGCCGCAGCAAAGATTCTGGTGGATTATTTCAGCCTGTTCACTTCCCTCAACACCGAGGTCAAGAAAGCCGAACCGCAGGTGGAAAAAGAGAAGGACGAAAGGGAAAAGCTCCTGGAAATGCCGATTGAGGAACTGGACCTATCCGTCAGGTCTTATAATTGCCTCAAGAGGGCCGGCATCAACACTATAGGAGAACTGATACAAAAGACGCCCGAGGAGATAATGAAGGTGCGGAACCTGGGTAAAAAATCCCTGGAAGAAATCGAGGAGAAGCTGGCGGCGTTTAACCTCTCGTTAAAAAAATCCGAAGAAGCCTAAAAGGGGGTTGAGAGCATGAGAAAGTTAGGTAGAGACAGCGGCCACAGGAAGATGATGCTCAGAAATATGGTCACTTCTCTATTTAAACATGGCAGAATTATAACAACTGAAGCTCGCGCCAAAGAAGTCCGCCGCCTCGCTGAAAAGATGATAACCATCGCGAAGAGGAACGATCTGGCGGCCCGGCGCCTGGTGCTGGCCGAAGTCCTAGACGAGACCACCGTAAAAAACCTCTTTGAAAAGATCGCACCGAAGTACAGCGATAGAAACGGCGGTTACACGAGAATTATGAAAATCGGCCCGAGGCGCGGAGATTCTTCTCCGATGGTAGTCATCGAGCTGGTGTAACCCTGAGCAGCAGTGGATGAAGGGGGCGGTAAAATGGCCGCCGAAATTTTAGCTGAAGGCGTCTGCTACCAGTATTCCCGGTCGTCCCAGATGGCCTTGAAGGATGTGAACTTGAGGATAGGCAAAGGAGAATTTGTGGCCATAATAGGGCCCAACGGCTCGGGGAAGTCCACTCTTGCGAAACTTTTCAACGGCCTTTTCGTGCCCACCAAAGGCAGGGTTACGGTCGATGGCCTGGACACAAGGGACAGGGAAAACGTTTGGAAAATACGCCAGAAGGCGGGCATGGTTTTTCAGAACCCTGACAACCAGATAGTAGCCACGGTAGTAGAGGAAGACGTGGCTTTCGGCCCCGAGAACCTGGGTGTGCCTCCTGAGGAAATACGAAGGAGAGTGGACGAAGCCCTGGAGATAGTAGAACTTAAAGACTACGCCCAGAAACCTCCCCACCAGCTTTCGGGAGGGCAAAAGCAGAGGGTGGCTATAGCGGGTATACTCGCCATGAGGCCGGAATACATCATTATGGATGAGCCCACGGCCATGCTGGACCCGGTGGGGCGCAAGGAGGTCATCAACACCGTAAAGCGCCTCAACAGGGAAGAAGGCAAGACCATAGTGCTCATCACTCATTTTATGGAGGAAGCCGTGCAAGCCGACAGGATCATAGTGATGAGCGAAGGGCGGGTGCTGATGGAAGGTTCGCCCAGGGAAATATTTTCAAAGGTCGATGAACTAAAGACCATCGGCCTTGACGTGCCCCAGGTCACGGAACTGGCGCACAGGCTGAAAGGCCGGGGGCTGGCGGTCCGAAGCGATGTCCTTACGATAGACGAAATGGTGGAATGCCTATGCCCATTGTTGTAAAAAATTTGACTCACGTATATATGCCGGGCACCCCCTTTGAATCGGTGGCTTTACGGGACGTGAACTGGAAAGTGGAAGATGGGGAGTTCTGGGGGCTCATTGGGCACACGGGGTCGGGGAAGTCCACTCTTATTCAGCATTTAAACGGACTCCTGAAACCCACGTCGGGAGAAGTTATAGTAGATGGAGTAAACTTAAGCGATCGCGGGGTGAACCTGCGGGAGATAAGGCAAAAAGTGGGGCTGGTCTTTCAATATCCGGAACACCAGCTTTTTGAAGAGACGGTGGAAAAGGACGTGGCGTTCGGGCCTAGAAATTTGGGCCTGCCGGAGGATGAGATCGCCCGAAGGGTCAAAGAAGCCA
The DNA here is from genome assembly GCA_003242255.1 of Bacillota bacterium. GTDB lineage: Bacteria > Bacillota > Thermosediminibacteria > Thermosediminibacterales > Thermosediminibacteraceae > Fervidicola. The sequence continues at coordinate 866 of QGUT01000020.1, read as the reverse complement.
TAGAGTTGGTGGGCCTGAAATACGACGAGATAAAGGATCGATCGCCCTTCGAACTGAGCGGCGGGCAGATGAGAAGGGTCGCCATAGCTGGAGTGCTGGCCATGAAGCCCAAGGTTCTGATTCTAGACGAGCCCACCGTGGGCCTGGATCCGAGAGGCCGCGATGAAATACTGGGGCAGATTGTGGAGTTCAGGAAAAAACAGAACATGACGGTCATTCTGGTCTCCCACAGCATGGAGGATATAGCGAAGCTGGTGGACAAAATTGCGGTGATGCACAAGGGGCGGATGGTAGACAGCGGCACTCCGAAGCAGATTTTCAAAAATTACGAAGCCCTAGCCTCGATGGGCCTGGACATCCCCCAGGTGACCCATCTGATGATAAAGCTTAAAAACAGGGGTAAAGACGTGGCGACCGATGTGATGACGGTGGAGGAAGCCGAGGCGGAAGTATTAAAGGCAGCGAGGAGGAAGGGCCATGCCTGAAATTACCATAGGCCAGTATATACCGGGAAATTCGGCGATACACCGGCTGGACCCCAGGACCAAAATCCTCATAACCTTCGTTTTCATGGTGCTGCTCTTCGTGATAGACGATTTTCGGGGTTACGTTTTTCCCATCGTATTCATTGCTATTGCCTCGCTGCTTTCGGGGATATCCGTAAAATACATGCTTCGGGGTCTCAGGCCTCTTTTAGTCATCATCCTGCTGACTTTTGCCCTGAATCTTTTTATGATAAAAGGCAGGGTGATTTATGAGATTGGGCCCCTAGATATAACCTATGAAGGGCTGTATCAGGGCACCTTCATGGTGCTCAGGCTGGTGCTTTTGATAGTGGGCACCTCGCTTTTGACGTTGACCACTTC
>QGUT01000019.1 GCA_003242255.1 Bacillota bacterium | reverse complement strand
CTTATTCCATTTAACTTCTTTGTTGTCCAGCCTGGAAAGCTCCAGAAGGTCGTTGACGAGTCTCGTCATCCTGTCCGCCTCATCGTTTATGACCTTTACGAACTGGTAGGCAACGGCAGAGTCCTCCATGGCTCCGTCCAGAAGAGTTTCCGCATAGCTTTTGATGGTGGTAAGAGGGGTCCTGAGTTCATGGGAAACGTTGGCGACGAATTCTTTCCTCATTTCTTCCAGGCGCTGCTGCTTGGTCACATCCTGCAGGAGGAGGATGTACCCCGTTTCCTTCGTTTCTCCCGCCAGAGGCGCAAAAATGGCTTTAAGAGTGCCATCCTTCACCTTGACCAGAACTTCCATGGGGGTTTTCTCCGTTTTGGGGAAATCCTCGGGGTGGATCTCCAGTATATTCTTCAGTTTCTCAGCGAAATCTCCTTCAAGCCTTTCCCTTTCAAGATCGAGCATGCGCATGGCCGCCGGGTTGATGTGAATTACCTCGCCCCTGCCGTTCAAAGCTATGACGCCATCGGCCATGTTGGTCAGGATGGCCTCCATCTTTTCCTTTTCTTCCGAGATCTCTTCAAGGGTGGCTTTCAGACGGCTGGTGAGGAAATTGAACATGCCCGTAAGTTTCCCAATTTCGTCGTCGGATTTGACCTCAATTTTCTGGTCGAAATTGCCCTCGGCCAGCAGCGCGGCCCTTTTCGTGACTTCGCGGATGGGCCCGGTTATGGTGTTGGAAAGGGCGTAGCCTAAAATTCCCGTTATCAGGAGGGCCAGAAACGTCGCCGTGAGCAGGATCAACCTTATGTTGTTCATGGTCTCGTATATGTCCTCCAGAGAGGCCACGAGATACAGTATCCCTACCACTTCACCGTCGTTTTTTATAGGATAGGCGAGGTACTTGTATTTTTTCTGGGTACTGGGGTCCTGCCTTATCTCCTCGGCCTGGTCGCCGAAGCTGGCCTGCATTATTTCCGGCGACAGGATTCTGGAGCCCCTGCTGAACCTCGTCTCGTCGGTGGAAGCGACTACCGTCGCATTTTCGTCCATCACCGCTATATATTTTATACTGCTCGGGGCCACCTGTTTTATATACTCCTGAATGGTGGAATCATTTACCGACAATTTTCTCTCGGGGGGCAAGTACCTTACCAGCAAAAAATCCGAGATCAGTTGGGCATTCACTATCAAGCTCTCAGTGAGCTTTCTGTCGTGATACCTTTCAAGGGACTGAATCAGGTAAAAGCCCACCACTTCCATGGCCAGGAGGATAAGAAGTATGTATATCGTGACCAGTTTGGCCTGTATACTTTTAAACAACTAAAATCACCCTAATTTTTTGAAAAATAGTAGCCTACTCCCCGCTTGGTCAATATGTACGTCGGATTGGAAGGGTCGTCCTCTATTTTTTCCCTGAGCCTTCTCACCGTTACGTCTACAGTGCGGATGTCGCCGTAATATTCATAACCCCAAACGTCCTCCAGCAGCTTTTGCCTCGAAAAGACCTGTCCCGGCTGTAAGGCTAAAAATTTCAAAAGCTCGAATTCCCTCAAGGTGAGCTCCACCGCTCGGCCACCCTTTTTCACCTGAAAACTCGACAGATCTATCTCCAGGTCCTTGGCCTTGATTACCTTCCGCTCTTCGGCAGGACTGGAAAGCGAAAGCCTGCGCAGGTTAGCCTTTATCCTGGCCATCAATTCCCGCATGCTGAAAGGCTTTGTGACGTAATCGTCGGCTCCCAATTCCAGGCCAAGCACCTTATCCACTTCTTCGCCCTTTGCCGTCAGCATTATTATCGGGCAGAGGAGCTTTTCCCTCAGTTTCTTGCATACGGAAAAGCCATCCATTTTCGGCAGCATTATGTCGAGCAACACCAGGTCCGGATTCTGGGAGAAAGCGACTTCTATAGCTTCTTCGCCGTCGTAAGCAGCGACGACCTCATAGCCTTCTTTTATCAGGTTATATTTTAAAATATCCACTATCGGTTTTTCGTCGTCCACTACTAGTATCTTCTGGCCCATAAAGCTCACCTCTCTTTTTTCTAATACTATTATTCGATATATAGCAGCGTTTTTCCTCCCCATAAAATTATAACAAAAAAAGCTGCGAAAACGCAGCTTTTCAGCTTACTTGCCCAAGTAATTCAGCGGATTTTTAGGAGTGCCGTTGACTCTCACTTCAAAGTGGAGGTGTGGGCCCGTTGTCCTCCCGGTAGTGCCTACCTTTCCTATAACCTGCCCGCTGGAAACATTATCTCCTTTTGAAACGCTTATGGTGCTCAGATGAGCGTAATAAGTTTCAACTCCTCCTCCGTGGTTTATTATCACCAGATTTCCGTATCCGCCGCTTCTGCCGGCAAAAGTGACAACACCTGATCCGGCTGCTCTGACGGGAGTCCCGGTAGAATTGGCTATATCAAGCCCCGTGTGGTATTCGCCACCCCTGTTTCCGAAGCGGGACGTTATCCTGCCGCTCACCGGCCAGATAAACCTTCCGCTTCCGCGGTATGTGACGACCTCGGCCTTAGTCCCCTGAGCCACGATTCTCGCCACGGGTTGTTTCGTCACTTTCTCTTCCAGAGTTGTCTGACTAACCGCCTTTCCATTTTTGTATACTACTTCGGCCGTCACCTGCTTTACACCTTTCTGGCCTTCCTGCTTTACGACCGTCTTCCCCTGCGAGATAGTACTATCTTTTACGACTTTGGTCTCATAAGGGATGTTTTCCTCTTTCGTCACCCTTTTTACCACCGTTACGTTGAGCAGGGGTTTTATCTCCTGTAAGTAAACCACATCTCCCGGAGATAGCTTGTCTACCGATTTGAGATGGGAATTGGCCTCAATTATATCTGAAAAAGAAACGTTGTTCTTTTTCGCTATGTCCCACAGCGTTTCCCCTTCCTGGACCGTATGGGTCTTGGTCTCAAGGGTGCCTTTTAATATCAAATCCTTCGCTGCCTCTTGCGAAAGGATTTCTCCAGCCTCTATATACTTTTCTACCACTACTATTTTATCGGGGACTTCCACCCGAACCAGCTCTCCCGGAGCCCCGCTGATGTAGTAATCTTTTACAGCCTGCAGGACAGATTCGGCCGTGCTCTTGTCCTTGACGGCGAGCACTTCTTGGTCATTTATCTTCAGGACCACAGCCTTTACTTTAACCGATATCAATTCTTCAAGCTTTGCTAATAGCTGGTCTTCGTCGAGCATACCGTTCTTCGTCGGTTCCCCAGCGCTCACCTGTATATCCTGGACCAGTTCGATTTCCGAACCATATTTTTCTGAGTATTTTTCGATCAGCTTTTGTTTCGCCCTTTCAACAACTTCTTCCCTCTTTACATTGCCCAAAAACTTTCCGTCCACTGTAACGGCGTAGACTCTCGCATTCATCACTGCCAATACAATGGCTAGCATTACAGCAGCCAGGGCACCGGCAGCGGCCAGAAGTTTCCTGTCCTTAAGGCCTTTCAGGTCCGGTAAATTCATCCCCCTACTCCTTTCCCGGTAAGTTTAGTGTAACAACTTTGTAATAAAATTGTAACATTCTCTTATTTTATTCTACGAATTTTTCACTTTTCCTGCTAATTTTCCTCAATTTTTCGCCTGGTAGTTTATAGCAGCGTTGGCAGTATGTTAATTCCCATCAGAGATAATAATTCCCAAAATCGCCAAAAATATACCTGAATAAAAAAAGGGGAAAATCCGAGGGGTCATTTTCCCTCAGGCAGTCCCCTGTAACTTGCTTTTTCATGCAGCCTCTTCTCCGGTTAAATTTCCCGGCGCTTTCAGCATATCGTAGATCACTTCTCTAAAGTCCGTCCCCATCACGCGATTTACGGCTTCTACAAAATCCTCTGTATCGGCGTTTTCGAAGACTTTTTCCTTGAGGTAGGACCTCAGAGCCTGCCGCAGTTTATTTTTGCCTATGCGGCTTTCCAATTCTTTGAGCATGATCGCTCCTTTTTTGTATACGATGGCGTCGTATTCTCCCCAGCTTTTAAATTGGAACACGGGCCTCAGTATTGGACTGGAGCCGCTTCCCATTTCATAGAACCGATACGGGTACATTATAAAATCCTGGTAGACCTTCTTTCCCCTGCTCCTGCCGTAGACCCCTTCATAATACAGGACGGTGGAATACTCCGTCAGGGCCTCGTCCAGCCAGGGCTCCTTTATCTGGTTGTTCCCCACCAGGCCGTACCACCACTGGTGGGCCGTCTCGTGGGCGATCACGTATTCCATGAGCACTTCTTCGTCCATCAGATGATGGTCTATCAGCACCAGGTTGGGATATTCCATGCCCCCAATGTAAAAGTCGGCCATGACTATGGAATACTCGTCGTAAGGATAAGGCCCGAAATATCGGCCGAAAAATCTGATGGCCTGCTTTCCGTATTCCAATGCTCTTTTGGCGGCATCCTCCTTGCTGCCGAAATAGTAGACGGTTACCGTCGTTCCATCGACCTTGCCCGAGAGCTCCTTAAATTCGGAGCTGGCCACCCAGGCAAAGTCCCTGACCAGTTCGGCTTCGAAGATCCAGGTGGTGCCGCTATCTTTGATGACCTTTTTTACCGGCTTGCCCGAGGCCGCAATTTTAAAGCCGTCCGGAGCTGTTATGCTCACCCTATAGCATGCCGTATCGCTGTAGAAGGGGTCTCCTATCGAGTAGTAGGGGTCCAGATTCCACCCGCTATCGTCGTAAACGCTCAATATGGGATGCCAGTTGCCGAAATTGTACGTGTTTTTGCCGTGGCCGAAGCGGCCGGGAGAAAAGGGGATTTTTTCTTCGAATTCCATTTCTATTTGGGTTTTCCCTCCCGGTTTTAAAGGTTCGGCCAGGGTTACCCTTAAAACAGTTCCCTCGACTTTGTGGTCCACCGATTTGCCGTCAACCCTCACGTCGGTGACGTCTATGTACCCTTGAGAAAAGCCCTCTGGATACGCGTATTTCAACTCTTCCAGAGGAAAGGGCGCGCTCTCCAGGGAGCGGAAGGCATTCGGGTAAAGGTGAAAGTATACTTCCCGAAGTTCTTCAGGGGTGTTGTTGCGAAAGACGGTGGTTTGTCTTGCCTGGATCCTTTCCTGGACGGGATCAAAAAGCACCTGGATATCGTATTCGGGACAGATTTCCCTTATCCTCTCGGCCTGCGCCTTGTAAGAGTCCTCAAGCACCGACCTACTCACAAGCCTTGTGCAAAAAGCCAGGGCTGCAATGGCCAAAATGAACACTACGGCTATCACAAGCTTTTTATTTTTCACATCCATCGACCCCAATTTCTTGATACTTGACACTAAAATTATATTTGAGGACTTGATGCAGTATTCTCCTTCATTTCGCAATCCACAGGTTATCCACATTTGTGTACATTTGACTTTATAAAATTTTCTGGTTTTTCTGGCCAAAAGCGGTACTAAAAAAGCTCTGGAACCTATTTTAAAGTCCCAGAGCATTTTATCCGAAAATAAAATTGGAGCGGAAGACGGGATTTGAACCCGCGGCTCTCGGCTTGGGAAGCCGATGCTCTACCCCTGAGCTACTTCCGCCCGTTCCAGTAACTATTATAGCCGAGCATTTACGGCAAGTCAAGACTAAAAATAAAAATGGTGACCCCGAGGGGAGTCGAACCCCTGTTACCGCCTTGAAAGAGCGGTGTCTTAACCACTTGACCACGGGGCCACAAAAATGGTGAGCCATCCGCGAATCGAACGCGGGACACCCTGATTAAAAGTCAGGTGCTCTACCGACTGAGCTAATGGCTCACACCGCTATTGTTTTTAAAGCACAGCAAGATAAATGATACTATAAAAGTTCGAATATGTCAACCCCTATTCCAGATTACATTACCTCTATCAACTCAAAACCCTGGTTTCTCCCCGGCCCCACCGACACGAAGCATATGTCGACGTCCAGAAGTTCACTTATCCTTTCCACATACCTTCGCAAATTTGCCGGGAGTTTATCGTATTCGGCCGCTTCCGAGACGTCTTCTCCCCATCCGGGGAGTTCCTCATAAACCGGCCTGCACTTTGCCAAAAACTCCAAGCTCGCCGGGAAATCCTGCACCAGCTTACCTTCACATTCATAGGCAGTGCAGAGCCTGACCTTGTCCAGGCCTCCCAGGGTGTCCAGCTTGGTAATGGCAAGATGTGTAATACCGTTGACCCGGACCGCGTACTTCAGCATCACCACGTCGAGCCAGCCACAGCGCCGGGGCCTGCCCGTCGTGGTGCCGTACTCGTATCCCCTTTCCCTTATATAATCTCCCGTAGAGTCGGTTAATTCGGTAGGAAACGGGCCTTTTCCAACCCGCGTGGTGTAGGCTTTTACAACCCCCACCACCTTATCAATCATGGTGGGTCCTATGCCGGCCCCTATGCATACACCGCCCGCTATCGGGTGAGACGATGTCACGTACGGATAGGTGCCCAGGTCCACGTCCAGGAAGGTCCCCTGCGCCCCTTCGTACAGGACTTTTTTGCCTTCCCTCGCGCCTCTGTAGATAATCGAAGAAGTATCGCACACCATTTCCTTCAGCTCTTCTGCAGCTCGCAAATAGCTTTCCATTATGGAGCTTTTTTCAAACCCCTTGACGCCGTATATCTTTTCAAAGAGCGAATTCTTTTCTTCCAGGACCATAGAAAGCCGCTCTTCGAAAATTTTTTCATCGAAAAGATCGCACATCCTGATGCCGATCCTCCGGGCTTTGTCCACGTAGGCCGGGCCTATGCCCTTCCGCGTGGTGCCCAGCTGCAACTTGCCCTTTCTTTCCTCCTCCAGTTCGTCCAGCAGCTTGTGGTACGGCATCACCAGGTGAGCGCGGTCGCTAATTTTCAAGCGCTGCCTCACATCTATTCCGTAACTTTCCAGATACTTTATTTCTTCCACCAGGGCAATGGGGTCCACCACCACGCCGTTGCCTATCACGCATATTTTGCCCGGGTGGAGCATTCCCGAAGGGATGAGGTGAAGTTTGTACTTTACATTGTCCACCTCCACCGTGTGCCCGGCGTTGTTGCCGCCCTGGTAGCGCACAACGATATCCGCCCTTTGGGCCAAAAAATCCACTATGCGTCCTTTCCCTTCGTCTCCCCACTGGGCTCCTACTACCACAACTCCGGCCATTTATTCTGTCACTCCTTTTTCGTAAGCTCAATCCATCTTCCTCTTCAAAATCTCCCTCGCAACAATTATCCCGGAAACCGATGCCTGGGCCAAACCTCTGGTGACCCCCGCACCGTCGCCGGCTGCGAAAAGATTTTTGATCTGGGTTTCCAAGGTCGAACTCAAAGCCGGCCGCGCCGAGTAAAATTTCACCTCAACTCCGTAGAGCAGCGTGTGATGGGAATATACGCCGGGCACCAATTTGTCCATGGCCTGCAGCATCTCCAGTATGCTCACCATGTGCCTGTAAGGAAATACCAGGCTGAGGTCCCCCGGCGTGGCTTCTTTCAAAGTGGGTTCCACAAGACCCTTTTTTATCCGCTCCGGAGTGGAGCGCCTGCCGGCCAGAAAGTCCCCCAACCTTTGAACCAGCACTCCGCCTCCCAGCATATTGGCAAGGGTGGCAATATACTTGCCGTAGGAGATCGGTTCCCGGAAGGGATGGGTGAAAGTCTTGCTCACCAGCAGCGCAAAATTGGTGTTGTCGGTCTTCCGGTCCGCGTAGCTGTGGCCGTTGACAGTTATAAGGCCGCTGTTGTTCTCTATTACCACCTCGCCGTAAGGATTCATGCAAAAGGTCCTCACCTTGTCGTCGAAGGACTTGGAGTAGTAAACCAGCTTCGACTCGTAAACCACGTCCGTCAGCGGCTCCATCACCACAGCCGGGACTTCCACCCTCACCCCGATATCCACGGGGTTCATAGCCATATCGAGTCCCAACCGCTGAGCTTCCCGGGCAAACCACTCGGCTCCTTCCCTGCCCGGGACAGCCACCACGAAATCGGCTGTAAATTCCTCTCCCTTCTCCGTCACAACTCCGTATACCGCTCCGTCCCGGACGAGTATGGTCTTGACGGCCGTCATCGTCTTTATATCTATTTTACCTTCCAGGTATCTTCTCATCTCTCTCAAAATATTCCAGCACTTTTCGGTCCCCAGGTGCTTTATCCGGGCCGGTATGAGCCTCAGATCAGCTGTAGCTGCCTTCTGCTGCAGCTTCTTCACTTTCTCATGGTCGGTCCCGTGGACTATCTCGGTGGCTCCGAAGCTCAGGAAGACTCTATCCACGTAACTTATGAGTTCGGCCACTTTTTCCTTGGGGATGTACTCGTCGAGCCATCCGCCGAATTCGGTGGTCAGAGTCAGTTTGCCGTCGCTGAAGGCCCCCGCTCCTCCCCAGCCGTTAACTATGGAGCAGGGATCGCAGTTTAAGCATTTCACATTTTTTTCTTTCGAAGGGCAAATCCTTGCCTCGATATCTCTCCCCTTCTCGAGGATCAAAATGTCCAGGCCTTCCCCTTTTTCCACCAGTTCCAAAGCGGTGAAAATTCCCGCCGGGCCAGCCCCTATTATAATCACATCGTAGTGTCTCGGCATCTTACCACCACCCAATAAATAAATATTTATGCGCGTGGCAACCTAGTTAATAATAGCAGAGAACAACTGGAAAGTCAATTTTTTATGCGTATATTTTTCCGCTATACCCTGATTTTCGTTCGTTATGTACCGATTTATAACTGTCTCCTATTTGGAGAATGCACGCCAAAAGTGGAGCAGTGAAAAGGGCGCGGCTAAGAACCGCGCCCGGTCAACCCCTTGCGCACCTCATCAGCTTTTTCTCGTTGAGAACTATTATCTTCTGCCTGTCTATATCTATGATCCCCTCTTTTTTCATCTGGCTCAAAATCCTCGTCACCGTTTCCCTCGAAGTGCCGACCAGGGCCGCCAACTCCTGCCTCGTAACCGGCAGTTCGATTTCGATGCCCCTGGGAGTCCTCCTGCCCGATTCTAAAGAAATCTTGTGGAGCAAACAGGCGGTGCGGTCGTAAGTGTCCTTCAAAGCCAGATTTTTGATCTTCTCCTGGGAGTCCCTGAGCCTTGAGGCCATTATTTTTATAATTTTTAGGGAAAGGTCGGGGTTTGACCTTATGAGCTCTTCCAGGTCCTCGTTTTTTATAAAACCCACGACCGAATCTTCCACCGCTTCGGCCGTCGCCGGATAGGTGTTGCCCCCCAAGAACACCGTCTCGGCGAACACATCCCCCTCGCCGAAAATGTGCAGGATATACTCCCTTCCTTCGTCGTCGCTCTTGTAAACCTTGACCTTGCCCGATTCGACGAAGTACAGGGCATCTCCGGGGTCCCCTTCGAAGAAGATGACGGTACCCTTTTTGCATTCTCTGGTGTTCACCAGTTTTTTTACTTTCTCCAGTTCCTCACCGGTAAGTTCGGAAAACAGGTACACCTTTTTTAAAACTTCATCGAGTTGTTTAAAATTCAGCAATGCTCTTCCTCCCTGAGATCAAGCGTACCTGGCCTCTTCGCTCTGGCGGTACTTTTCGATGCTCACGAACTTGGTGTACTGCGAAAGCCACAGCAGTTCCACCTTGCCCGTCGGTCCGTTCCTCTGCTTGGCTATTATGACCTCGGCTATGTTTTTCCTGTCTGTATTGGGATTGTAGTAGTCCTCCCTGTAGAGAAAGGCCACCAGGTCCGAATCCTGTTCCTGGCTGCCCGATTCCCTCAAATCGCTGAGCACCGGCCTGTGGTCGGACCTGACGTCCGGAGCCCTGGAGAGCTGGGACAGCGCCAGCACCGGGACGTTCAACTCTCTGGCCAGGGCTTTGAGCGACCTGGAAATCTCCGAGATCTCCTGCTGCCGGTTTTCGGTCTGGCCCCTGCCCGCAATCAACTGCAGGTAGTCTATGACTATCAGCCCCAGGCCTTTTTCCGCTTTCAGCCTCCGGGCCTTGGCCCTTATCTCCAGGCAGGTGATGGCCGGCGTGTCGTCGATGAATATGGGGGCCTCCGACAGCGGCCCCATGGCCCGCGCCAGCTTGGGCCAATCGTCCTCATCCAGCCTTCCTGTGCGCAGCTTATGGCTGTCCACATTGGATTCGGCGCAGAGCATCCTCTGCACCAGCTGCTCCTTCGACATCTCGAGGCTGAAAATGGCCACCGGTATTTTGTGCTTGATGGCTGCATTCTGGGCAATGTTCAGGGCGAAGGCGGTCTTGCCCATGCTGGGCCTCGCCGCCACCAGTATGAGGTCCGAGGGCTGCAGGCCCGACGTCATGGCATCCAAATCGGGGAAGCCGGTAGGGACGCCGGTAATACCCCCTTTGGAGTTGTAAAGCTGCTCGATGCGCTCGAAGGTAGAAAGCAGCACGTCCTTAATGTGGTGGAAACTGTCCACCCTTCGCTTCTGCACTACGGCAAAAATCTTGCGCTCGGCTTCATCCAGAAGCTCTTCCACGTCTTCTCTGGGCTCGTATGCCATGGAGAGTATTTGGGAGGTGGCCTCCAGAAGCCTCCTGAGCAGGGCCTTTTCCTCGACTATCTTGCAGTACTGGGCTATATTGGCCGGCGTGGGCACCACTTCCGTCAAAGTCGTGAGGTAAGTGACGCCCCCTACGCTTTCCAGCATCTTTCTGCTCCGCAAAGTTTCGGTGACCGTAATGAGATCCACCGGTTCCCGGTTTTCATGGAGTTCTGCTATGACATCAAAAATCGCCCGGTGGGCCTCCAGGTAAAAGTCGTCCCGCTTTAGGCGCTCCAGGGCAACGTAAATGGCTTCCTTCGAAAGGAGCATGGAGCCCAGAACCGATTGTTCCGCCTCCACGCTGTGCGGAGGAACTTTGGGCGATGCAATGCTCATAAATATCACCCTTCTACTACTCTCACGGTGAGCTTCGCTTCTACCTCGGGATGAACTTTGATGGAAACCTCATAACTTCCGAAAGCCTTGATGGGTTCGTCCAGCTGAATCTTTCTCCGGTCCAGATCGATGCCGTGCTGCTCTTTTAAAGCCTCCGCTATATTTTTCGAATTTATGGAGCCGTACAGTTTCCCCTGAGTCCCGGCTTTTACTTTGAGCGTCACGCTTAAGTTTTTTATCCTGGCGGCCAATTCTTCAGCTTCCATCTTTTGCCTGGCCAGCTTGTTTTCTTTGGCCTTCTTCTCCTGCTCCAATTTGGCCAGGTTTCCGGGGGTCGCTTCGACGGCCAGATTTCTAGGGAATAAAAAATTCCTGGCATATCCATCGGCCACGTTTACGAGGTCTCCCCTTTTGCCAAGGCTTTTGACGTCCTGAAGCAGTATTACCTTCAATTCACATCCCCCTCTTTCAAAAATTCGTCTATGGCTCCCTTCAATTGCTCCATCGCTTCTTCTACCGTAACCTTAGGGATCTGCGCTCCCGCCACGGTCAGATGCCCTCCCCCGCCTATCTTTTCCAAAATCCTCTGGACGTTTATGTTCCCCAGAGACCTGCCGCTTATGGCCACTCCATCCTCAAGAGGCACCAGCACAAAGGCAGCGTCGACCCCTTTTATCTCGAGGAGGGCGTTGGCCCCATGGGCCGCCATCAGGCGGGGATTTTCGCACTTTCTGTCGTAACAGGACACGGCGACGTTGCCGGGGAGAATCTGCATTCGCTCCACTATTTCCGCCTTGTTCAGAAATTCCCTCAGGTCTTCTTGGAAGAGCTTGAATACCAGCGTAGGCTCTGCGCCCTGCCTCCTCAGGTAGGAAGCGGCATCGAAGGTCCTGACTCCCGTTTTAAAAGCGAAGTTTCGGGTATCCACGCATATGCCCGCCAGAAGGGCCGTGGCCACCCGAGGATTCAGCTTTATCTCTTTTCCCATATACTGGATCATTTCGGCCACCATCTCGCAGGTCGAGGAGGCATAGGGCTCCAGATAGACCAGCACGGCCTTTTCGATAAACTCTTCTCCCCGCCGGTGGTGATCGATCAAAACTACCTTCTCGGCCTGCTCCAAAATTTTCTGGGAATAGCTGAAGGAGGGCTTGTGAGTATCCACGATGATCACGAGAGTATCCTTACTTTGGAGCCTCAAGGCTTCTTCTTCCGTCAAAAAATACCCCTTCGTTTCATCGTCTTCCTGCAAATACTTCAAAAAAGCCTCCACCGAGTGGCCCTGGTTCGGCGACATGACGAAATAGGCTTCTTTTTGCAGGCTCCTCGCAGCTCTCACCATGCCCATACCGGCGCCTAAGGCATCCATGTCCAGGAATATATGCCCCAGAACCAGCACCTTGTCCGATTCCTCTATCAGATCCCGCAGGGCGTGGGCTATGACCCTTGCCCTTACCCGGGTGTACTTCTCCACCTCTCGAGTCCTGCCGCCATAAAAATAAGTCTTTCCTTCGGCCTTGACTACCGCCTGGTCTCCACCACGGCCGAGGCAGAGTTCCAGGGCATTCTGGGCCGTCCTGCTGAGTTCCAGGAGGTTGCCTCTCCCGCAGGATGCACCGATGCTCAAAGTGACGGGGATGGCATTGGAGGCTTTTATCTCCTTTATCTTTTCGAGGATGTTGAATTTGTTTTCTTCGATCATGCGAAAGTTTTCAGCGGTCACTGCCGCCAAAAATTTGTCGTCGTCAAACTTCTTTATAAAACCTTCGTGACCGTAAATCCACTGGGTTATGGTCTTGTCTATCCTGGCCAGGAGCTCCGGCCGGTTTTCTTCGGGAGTCGCTGAGAGGACCTCGTCGTAATTGTCTATCTGAATGTACATCACGGCCAGCCCCGCTTTTGCCGGCAGTTCCTGGATCCCTTCCTTCGGCTCTTCCGCTTTTTCAGCCTTCCGCTCCAAGGCGTTTTTCTGGAAAAAATATGCTCCGACCAAAAGCAAAAGGATTACTGCTCCAAGCCACAGAGCGGTCTTGGGGCTGATCGCAGCCGTGACCAAAAGCTGGAATGCGGCTATTATTAAAAAGAGGCCGTTTTTCTTGATAAAGTACCACGGATTCTGCATATTCTTTCCCCGCCATCAGAATTTCCGGAAATTAAAGGCCGTATCGAACATCCCTACCAGCAGCAATATCTGGGCCAGCAAGGGGGTGGAGAAAGCGAACAAAAGTATGAAAAGCCTCAAAACTTTTGAGACGTTGTGCCTGGCCAGGTAGAAAGCCAGAACAGAAAGCCCCTGGATAAAGAAGGCGATGGTAAATATGAGTTGAACGTTCATCCCGATCTGTTTTAAAATTCCGGTCGGCCAATAATTTTCCAGCAGAATACAGATCTGCCCCAGCAGAAACAGGAGCAGGGTATAAGGAGGCATCCGCCACTGCCAGAAGGGGGGAAAGTCCTCCATCGCGTAGCCTAAACGCCTCAGGATCATTTTCGAGACGGAGTAACTCAAAAACGCACTGCTCAAAGATGCCAGGATCAGCATGGCCGGTATCAGGAGCGGCAGCAGTTCCAGTATGCTTTGATACATCTCTATGGTAGGCTGTATGGTTTCTGGGCTGACTCCCAGGCGGCCGTATATTTCCGTCACGGAGTTAAGGCTCTCTCTGTATATCTCTATCTCCTCCAGGAGGGGGTTGATGCCCATTACGGCCAGCGAAAGCAAAAATAAGGCTATGTTGGATACCAGCGAGGCCACAGTTCCAACGGCGAAAATTTTAGTGGCCGAGTATTTCCTTTCCAGAGCCCAACCCATGCCCATTCCTACCAGTCCGAAAGTCAAAACAGAAGTTATGGCCCGGATGGGGCCGGAAAAGGCGGCGATCACCGCCCCCGAGACCACTACCGAAAGCAAGCTGATCTTGAGCCCGTGCTTCATGCCGAGGATTATGGTGGGCACCGGCAGCACCAGATCTGCCAGAAGGCCCAGGCCCGGCACGTACAGCGAAAAGAAGGTCAGTACCACAGTTATGGCCGAAAGCAGTGCTCCTTCGACAATAGCTTTGGTGCTAAAGCGATTCATCTCGTTCCTCCTCGCTTCTACAAAAAAGAGAGGGGTTACCCCTCCCTATTCAGTCGTGAAAGGCAAAAGTGCCATGTTGCGAGCTCTTTTTATGGCCACCGTGAGTTGCCTCTGGTGTCTTGCGCAGTTGCCGGTTATGCGCCGGGGCAGGATCTTAGCCCTCTCGGTTATAAATTTCTTGAGCCTCGCCACATCCTTGTAGTCCACGTAATCTATCTTGTCCACGCAAAAGCTGCAGACCTTTTTCTTCTTGTTCTTCTTGGACTTCAACTTCTTCCCTCCTTTTATCAAAAAGGTACGTCGTCCCCTTCGCTCAGATTTCCTTCGTCAAAATTGATATCGAAATCTATATCTCCGATTCCCTCATTATCCCCAAAACCGGGGTCCTGTTCAACTGTCCTGGGTCTATCTAGAAACTGCACTTCGTCGGCGACCACTTCCGTGACGTAACGCCGCTGCCCGCCGGGAGTGTCGAAGGATCTCACCTGAATCCTTCCAGACACAGCCACCAGGCGTCCCTTCTTGAGGTTGTTGGCGCAGGTCTCCGCCAATTTCCTCCAGACCACTATCGGGATGAAGTCCGTCTCCCTTTCTCCCTTTTGATTTAAGAAAGGTCTGTCTACAGCGACGGTAAAAGTGGTCACCGCAACGCCGTTGGCAGGGGTGAACCGCAACTCGGGGTCTTTTGTCAATCTTCCGATCAGAATGACTCTATTCAAGGTTTTCACCCCTTTATTTGTCCTTCCGAATTACGATGTGCCGGAGCACATTGGGGGTTATCCTGAAAATCCTCTCCATTTCCCTGGCCGTTTCCGCATCGGATGCGAAATTCATCACCACGTAGTAACCTTCCCT
The DNA here is from genome assembly GCA_003242255.1 of Bacillota bacterium. Lineage (GTDB taxonomy): Bacteria > Bacillota > Thermosediminibacteria > Thermosediminibacterales > Thermosediminibacteraceae > Fervidicola. The sequence continues at coordinate 2,745 of QGUT01000019.1, read as the reverse complement.
CTGGTGCTTGATGGGGTAGGCCAGTTTCCTCTTCCCCCAGCGGTCGATCTCCTTCACCTCTCCCCCTCTTTCCTCGACGAGAGCCTTGAATCGGTCCACCATTCCGTTCACGGCTTCCTCATCAAGAGTGGGGTCGAGGATGTACATGGTTTCGTATTCCCTCATCTTTTCACCTCCTCGGACTACGGCCCTAGATTTCCTCTAGAGCAGAGATGTTTCGTGCGTATTATATCATTTATCAACAGGTTTTTCAAGGTCTTCCGGCTGAACGCACTTCACTATCCTTTTCACGCTCTTTTCAAATCTGGCCCTCGGTATCATGACTTTGCGCCCACAGCCCAAGCACTTTATGCCGAAATCAGCTCCCATTCTCCATATTTCCCAATCAAAGCTGCCGCAGGGATGTTTCTTCTTCATTTCCACCACGTCGCCTATGTGGAACTTCAACAATCTTTCCCCTCCTTGCCTTTATTGTCAAGCACGACCATCCGGGGATACGGAATTTCTATCCCTTCTTTGTCGAACCTCTCCTTTATCGCCTTCCTCAACTCCCTTTCAACGCTCCACTGCTGCATGGGCAACGTCTTTGCCCATACGGTGATTACAGCTTCGCTGGGCCCGAAGTCGCTGACACCGAGAACGGTAGGACCTTCCACTATGTCGTCCCTCTTCTGCCGCACTTCTTCGGCTACTTCTTCGAGAACTTTTAATACCCTATCCAGGTCCTCTTCGTACGATACCCTCACGTTCACCGTGGCCCGGAGGTGGCCCCTCGAATGGTTGGTGACCCGGGTGATCTCCCCGTTGGGTATTATGTGGAGCTGCCCGCCGAAGTCCCTGAGCTTCGTGGTCCGAAATCCCATCTCCTCCACTATGCCCGAGACCCCCGCGGTTTCCACGTAGTCGCCAATCTGGAAGTAATCCTCAAAGATTATGAAAAAGCCGGAGATCACGTCTTTGACAAGGCTCTGGGCCCCAAAACCAACGGCGAGCCCTCCGATGCCCGCTGCAGCTAAGATGGAGGAGGTTTTTAAGCCCAGGGTCTCCAGCATGACGACTACAGCTATAAAATAAACCAGGTACCTCATGACGCTTTTAAGAAGTCCGGCCAGCGTTCTCATTCGGCTTTCGTCCACCGGCACCCGCTTGAACCGCATCGCAAAAACGCGGTCTATGCTCACCACGCCGATATTTATGGCTATCTTCGCCGAAACCAGAATGAAAATGACTTTTATTATGACCCTATAAATTTGCGGAAGCTCGGATAATATTTGAAAATCCATAAGGGATCCTCCTGCTTACAGCACCACAGCCCTGAATTGGGAAAGCTTTTCCGCTATGGCGTACATGTTGGTGATGCCGCCTACGGCCAACTCACCTTTAAGCCCGTAATAATCGAGGCAGGTGCCGCAGGATAGCACCTCCACACCCCCAGCTTCCAATTCCTTCAGGGTGTCCAGTACTTCCGATCCTTTGGTTGTGAGATAAACTCCCCGGTTTATGAACATTATGCACTCAGGCGGAAAGGAAAGTTCCTTTAAGGTGTAGATATAGTTTTTCATCAGGAGCTTCCCCAGTTCTTCCGGACCTTTGCCGAGGGCATCGGCGGTAATCAGAAGCACCCAGGAGGACTTTTCCCTGTCCTTGCCTTCGCCCCTTTTCACTTCTCCCAGGTTTTTCTCAATGCGTATGCGGTACTCTCCGCCTTTTTTTTCACAGGAGTATTTAAAGCCATTGTGTTTCGCCAATTTTATGACGTTATCCCGGGCCACCTCGCTGTCCACAATCGCCACCACTTCGCCCGATTCTATCGAATCCAAGGCTCTTTTAGTCATTATAACTGGCTCGGGGCATTTCTTCCCTCTGCAATCTACTTCCATCTCCACTTTTATCCTCCTCTCTTAGATCAATTTTATCACAACGGGACTTATAAAATCCAAAAACTTTAATTTCTGGAGGATATACGAGCCGGCTATACCTCTTTCAAGGAAGCTGCCCGGCCATGCCAGCACAAAGGGGGTTATGGCAGAACTAATCAGAGCTACCCACAGGGAGGTCGATAAAAGGCTAAAAAGAAGGCCCAAAAGTCGGTTAGGCAGGGAAAGGCCGGAAAACTTGAGCATTCCGTTTAAGAAAAAACCCAGCACGGCAAAGATGAGCAGGACGACGAAAAAAATCAGGAGAAAGCTTATCGCCGACAATGCCATCTGGAGCAACGAATCGACGGAAAGTCCCGCCGGAAGTGCTCCCGAACTTGCCCCGGGACCCGTCATGTTGAGCACCGGTTTTAGGGCTTCGTCGACGTTCACGCTGCTTTTTATAAAACTGACCGCTGCATCCCGGTAAAAAATGCCCACGTAGAGGGCCGTTAAAACGCCCGCCATCCTGAACGCCGAAAGGACCAAGCCCCTGGTGAAACCTTCTACCGCACTTTTTGCAAAAAAGGCGAGGAGCAGTATGTCCAGCCAGTTCACACCCGGTCCCCCCTTTCCTTCAGGCCGAAAGGCCTCTTTTTAATTTTATTCAAGTATCCAGTGTATAGTAACCCAAAAAATTACACATAATTTTAAAAAAAGTCCGCAGGAGGAAAAAAATGCTTTTAAACCTACAGGCTTTAAGACCTCACGGCATAAGGGTTCATATAGATAATCCAAACGCTGTAGAAGCCATCGCTTACGGATTTGCCGCCCTTTTGGCCGAAACTTACCGTCCACCTTCCCCGATATTGTTTTTATGCATAGGCAC